>JBLIFI010000119.1:0-10758 GCA_047633715.1 Flammeovirgaceae bacterium | reverse complement strand
TACTTTCTCTTGTTTCTTTTTGGGCTATTCTTCCAATTCCATTGCGGGTATAAAAGTTTGCCGTAGCGGTGCTATGCCAAACTTTTTTGCCTAAACTAGCCTTAAAAATAAACTGCGACAAAACACGCATTTATTTATTCCCCGTTCCTTAGGCTTATGAATGAGCTAGGATTTTACTAGAATTTACTGAGTCTTCCAGGCTTGAAGATTACTTCAATGGATAAAAGTGCTACAAAGTATATATATATCATTGCCAATGTACTGCGGTAACTTCAAATTGCCCTGTTTTGGGACTACGGGGAAAATCAATGAGACGAATTTACTCAGAATTATGCCATCCTTTCATTTTACAAATGATGGTTTTTATGTCTGACTAAATTTTCGTTCTTTTTCAAAGATGATTAGATTGTCATATTTTGCTTTCTTTTTTTGGAGCAAAAGTAAGGCGAAATATGACGAACACAGAGATTTTCTTTTCTCCAAGTAAATATTCTATTATCCGAAAAGAATCCACCACAAAAAAATAATTTTTAATTCCCCTCCAAACCTTATCTTTGCACATTACATTAGTTTGTAATAGAATAGATAAGGAAACAAAAGGTGCATATTTTGCTACATGCACTTTCTACTAGATACTAATTTCTCTGCATGAAGAACATAAGAAATTTTTGCATAATTGCCCATATTGACCACGGTAAAAGTACTTTGGCAGACCGAATGTTGGAAACTACCCAAACGGTTTCCAACCGAGATATGCAAAATCAGCTGTTGGATAATATGGATTTGGAGCGTGAGCGTGGTATCACTATCAAGAGCCATGCAATCCAAATGAATTATAAAGGACAGGATGGGCAAGAATATACATTGAACTTAATTGACACACCTGGGCACGTAGATTTTTCCTACGAGGTTTCTCGTTCAATTGCTGCCTGCGAAGGCGCTTTGTTAATTGTAGATGCTGCGCAAGGAGTAGAGGCGCAAACTATCTCCAACCTGTATTTGGCAATTGACCACGGTTTGGAAATCATTCCTGTGCTGAACAAAATTGATTTGCCAAGTGCCAATGTTGAAATGGTTTCTGACGAAATTATTGATTTAATTGGTTGTAATAAGGAGGATATTGTACTTGCTTCTGCCAAAGAAGGAATTGGAATTCAGGATATTTTGGAAGCGATTATAAGTAGAGTTCCTGCTCCAAAAGGCGACCCTTCCGCTCCACTACAAGCACTTATTTTTGATTCGGTTTACAACTCTTATAGAGGTGTTGAAGTTTATTTCCGAGTAATGAACGGCTCAATCAAAAAGGGCGATGCGGTAAAGTTCATTGCTACTAACAAAACTTACCATGCCGATGAAATTGGTGTGCTGAAATTAGAGCAAGAAGCAAAGAAAGAAATCTCCGCTGGAAATGTAGGTTACTTGATTTCAGGAATCAAAGTTGCCAAAGAAGTGAAAGTAGGCGATACAATTACGCACATTGATAACCCATCTGATATTGCGATTAAGGGCTTTGAAGATGTGAAACCAATGGTTTATGCAGGAATTTACCCCGTGGAAACGACTGATTTTGAGGAATTGAGGTCTTCTATGGAGAAACTCCAACTCAATGATGCCGCTTTGGTTTGGGAACCTGAAACATCTGCTGCATTGGGTTTCGGATTCCGTTGCGGTTTCTTGGGAATGCTCCACATGGAGATTGTGCAGGAACGCTTGGAACGGGAATTTGACATGACTGTGATTACCACAGTTCCTTCTGTTCAGTATCATGCTTACGACAAAAAAGGAAACAGGCAATTTGTAAGTGCGCCCTCAGAAATGCCTGACCCGAACACGATTGACAGAATTGAAGAGCCTTTTATTTTGGCAAACATCATTACTAAAGCAGATTTTGTTGGCACAGTAATTTCCCTTTGCATGGAGAAGCGGGGAATGATAAAAGACCAAGTTTATTTGACTTCCGACCGAGTGGAGTTGCGCTTTGAATTGCCATTGGCAGAAATTGTTTTTGATTTCTTCGATAAGCTGAAAACGATTTCCAGAGGTTATGCCTCTTTAGATTATGAGCTAGTTGGATTTCAGACTTCCAAACTAGTAAAGTTGGATATCATGCTCAACGGAGATCCTGTGGATGCACTTTCTGCGATTGTCCACCGAGATAAAGCGTATGATTGGGGCAAGAAAATTTGTGAGAAACTGAAAGAACTGCTTCCTCGCCAGCAATTTGAGATTGCGATTCAGGCAGCTATTGGGCAAAAAATAATTTCTAGGGAAACCGTGAAAGCATTGAGGAAAAACGTAATTGCCAAATGTTATGGTGGAGATATTTCCAGAAAGCGAAAATTATTAGATAAGCAGAAAAAAGGTAAGAAAAGAATGCGCCAGGTCGGTAATGTGGAAATTCCGCAAGAAGCGTTTATGGCTGTTCTGCAAATTGATAGTGGGAAATAAGCATATAAAAGAACACAAAAAATATCATCAAAAAAGGCATTGCAGAATATTCTGCAATGCCTTTTTTTGGTAGTTTATCAAATCGGAAATATTCGATTCGATATGGATTGGTTAATTGGTAAGGCTAGAGCAATAATAAATCATAGCGCAAGCGTCCGCTTGTGCCTTAATATCCACAAGCAACCTCATATCTTTCCACTAGCAGTTAATTAAAGTTGAAGGTTTTATTTATTTCACTTTACATCACAGGGCGGAGAAAGTTTGTCTCCAAAAATGACATTCTCTAAATTGAAGCTGATTATTTCATCATCGCTATAATAACCATTCTGAATAATACGATGTGTTGGGTTCAGTGCTAGTTTGCCGTGTCCTCGTCCGTTGATGATTTTTACATGGCAATTTACTTTCTCTCGATATTGATTGTCGAATTCAATTGCCCATTCTGCTCCAGTTGGCATCTTTTTGATTCTGTATTTCAAATATCTGTAACAGGTTGTACTTTTCCATTCACTCCACTTCTTAAATGAGTCCTCTTCATAAGAATTATTGGAAGAGATGAGAAACGCAATTGCCAAAATGAGTAAAGAACGATTGACGACTCTTACTGTCGAAACAAAGGCTTTCATGGTGAAATAAGATTTAGGTTTTTGCAAGCATTGATTGTTTCAGAACTCAAGAGTTCCGAAACAATCTGTAGTTAGTTTTTGCTAGTTGTGTATAAAAGTTAAATATTTTTTTCAACTAATTATTACACTCAAACAAATTTATACTACTACAGGCTTACTTAAAAAAATATTCTGAAAGTGCTGTTTTATGTCCTGAATCTCAAGTTTTACTTCAAAAAAGCATGAAATCCCCCGAAAATGTTAACTATTCGGGGGATTCTATATGGCAGATTTTGGAGACTTAGGAACGGAAATTAAATAGATGCTACTTTCTTTTGTTTTTGGGCTATTCTTCCAATTCCATTGCGGGTATAAAAGTGTGCCGTAGCGGTGCTATGCCAAACTTTTTTGTCCCAGCCGGGAACGGCTAAACTAGTCTCAAAAATAAACTGCGACAAAACACGCATTTATTTATTCCCCGTTCCTTAGCAACTATAACTTCATTCTAGGTTGGTAATATCGTATAGAAAACCAATGACGGTTTTCGTTTTTAAGTAAGTGTCATAAATGTGCATCCCTTTTTCTTGAATGGTTTTTATTGAACCGTCCTTGTCAATAATTCTGTAGGTAACGGAGAAGCTGTCAGATTGCGATTCCAACTCTTTTTCGAGTTTCGCCACATCTTTTGGGTGTATTAGGCTTTGAAACTTGAGTTGTTTTGCATGAATGAAATCTTTTGGCACGTAACCCGAAAGTTCATAAACTCCTGAACTGATAAAATCAATCTGCCAATTCCCTTCTGTATATACACTTCTGTAAACAACTCCTTTCACAAATGAGAGTACTAAGTCGTAGAAGTCTTGCGTGCGAGCTCCTTGTTGAATCTGCTCAAAGAGTTCTTCTTCTGCAATTTCGAGGGTTTTGAGAGATTCATGCATCGTTTCTTCCTTCTGATTCAGCATTTCGTTTCTTAACTGAGAGTAGTTTAATAACGATTCAATTTTATGCTCTTTCAAAATGAGTTCCGAGACATCAAACCCGATACATAAATATTTTTTTGTATCGTTGCTCTTTTTAATAATAGGGGATATTGCCAATTCTATCCACATAGGTTTCTTTTCCTTGGTTTCTAATTGGACGACTCCAACAAAAGCTCCTTCTTTTTCTAGGGCTTCCCACATGAAATTTACGGAGTTTTCAGATTCAGTTTCTGGGGCAATAATACCGAAGTTTCCTCCTACTATTTCTTCTTTGGTAAACCCAAAAAGATTTGTGAATAAATCGTTGACCTCCAACAACGTCCTATTGGCACTAATCTCCATTACTATGGACATCTTATTGACTACACTCATTTTGGAATAAAGCGCATCTTGTGCCTTTTGCCTGGCATTTACTTGCTCGGAAAGAGCTTCTTGTGTTTGGGAAAGCGCATCCATATTTGTGCGCATTGCCTCTTCTTGCGCTTTCATTTGGATATTATAGACCTGTGAGTCCTGCAGTAGTTTTGCGGTTTGCGAAGCGGCTCTTGCAGAAAGCAAACTGACAGATATATTAGCAGTTACTTTATCTAGAAACTCCAACTTATAAGGCGCAATTTCGTGGAGGGAAGCCACTTCAAGAACTCCTAAGAGTTGGTCTTTTACAAGCAGAGGTTTTATCAGAATACTTTTAGGAGTTGACTCGCCCAAGCCTGAAAGTATATTGACATAAGAATTGGGGACATCTGTTAGGTGAATTGTTTTTCTTCTGGCAGCTGCTTCGCCAACCAAAGTCTCTCCAATTTCAATTTTGTTTTTTATAAAATGCTCATTGTCGAATGCGTAGAAAGAGCGGAGTTCGAGGAAAGGATGGTCTAAATCTGAATTGTTAAGCGTGAAAATACCGCCATGCTCCAACTCCACATACTTAGTGATTTCCCTCAAAACATTATGGCAAATTTCACTCTCATCTACACTATTTAAGAGTATATCGCTGATGTGTGTAATCCCGTCACTAATCCATTTGTTCTTTTTGTCTGTCTCAGATACTGTTCTCAGGCTTTCTCTCATTTCCAGCAAAGCCTCGCCCATGGCATCATTGTCTTTCAATTCATAAGCTCCACCAAAATTGCCTTCTGCTACTTGTTGCGCTAAACCAATATTATTTTCGATGTTTAGCTGGTCTTCTAGGTAAATGACTCTTTTTGCAGCTTTATTATATAATACATTTATGAAAGCTGTTAAATAGAAAATAAAAAGGAATTGAAAAATCAATATGAATAAACCTATACGAAATGTTTTTTCATTCATTATGCTAGGGATATTGATAAAGTAGCTTCCCCAATCTACCCCATAATAAGTTTGAACAATTCCAATTGTGTAATAGATTATCATTATGACGAAGAATGGCACAAGCATTCGCCAAACCCCGTAGGCAGACAGTAGAATGAGAGATAATAGAAAGGCTAGGTGCATATAGATGGCACCGTCCATCTGAATGATGAATTGTATAGAGAAGGCACATAGGTGCAATCCAACCAAATACCTAAAAGTCATCTTGTTTTTCAGGAAATAGTAGAACCCGCAAATTGTTATGTTGATAACACCTACCACAAAAGGTAATACCAAACTTTCAGTATCATGGATAAACCAAATTATGATGCCAAAAAGAAAATACCCCGCCAGAAACAGTAGCATTTTTTGGTCTATTCCAGACCAAATGCTTTCCTTGAATTGCTTTACTTTGCGAGGGTTTGGCACATATCTGCCAATTGTAGTAGTCTCTATCATATAAGTATGATTGCCAAATTGTTACTAATCACAAGTTTACGAAAAAAAGCGTTAAATAAGTGTTGTCGAAATCATTATATCTTGAAGCAGTTTCTTTGGTCTTTCAGCATTGGCTTCATTATTTTGCGGATGAATAGGCTCATTCATAGCTATTCCCTATAACTTGATAGCCGAGTCCAATGAACTTTTTGTTACGTAAAGCTATTTAGTAGTCAGATTGCAACTTAATTTGCAGTCTCAAACAAAAATAGAATTTCAAATTTTTTAAATTCCAATACAATGAGCAAAACAAAAATAGTAACAGACGCAGATTTTCAAACTGAGGTTTTAGATTCAGATGTACCAGTTTTGGTAGATTTTTGGGCAACTTGGTGTGGCCCATGTGTGGCAATGGCTCCCGTGGTGGATGCAGTTGCTGAGAAACTAGGTGCGAAAGTGAAAGTTGTGAAAATTGATGTAGATGCCAACAGAGAAACTGCTGGTAAATTTGGTATCAGAAGTATTCCTACTTTCATGGTTTTCAATAAAGGGGAACTGACTGAGAAAATGATTGGTGGAATGCCACAAGCTAAATTGGAAGAGGCATTGAATAGCCACATAGAGGCGTAAGTTTCTTTTTCAACTACGAGTCAAAAACTCCATTCTCATAAGTGAGAATGGAGTTTTTGTTTATTTACATGATTCTGTACCCATACAGGGCAACCGTACCTAATTTAGGCGATTTAACTCTAGTTTTCTTATGATATAATTGTTATACGAAAACAATTACATATTGTGTTAAGTAATATTTTATAATAATCGCATAACAATCAAATTAAGTCTTTAAAAAAATAATATAACAGTTAATATATGATATAATTGGAGATTTGCTGAAATATTAGAAATCAAAACTGTATAAAATCATTCAATAATTACGTTTTAAAAGAATATTGAATGATTTTACATCAAAAAAGTGCTTTTTTTTATGCGTTTGCTCTGGGCGTAAACACTTGGCTCATTACTAGCTTGGCAATGCGGTAAGACCTATTTTTGCCTATCTGATGCAGAAACAACTCTGCTTGCGCTAGCTAGGAGTTTGAACTCAAAGTTGGCAGTATTATTTTCTTCTTGTGGGAAGCTGATTTCTTTCATGATTGGCTGGGTTTGGAAGACTTCTTTTTTGTAGTAGCAGTAAGACAAAATACCTTACGGTTAAACTATTCTAAGTGCATGACAATTTTTAAAACCCGCCCTCTGAAGAGGACGAGATTAAGATGGCTTTACTTTTTGTCATGTACATTTATATGTTTGATATAACCGACATTTCCCACCCTAATTTTTCAAATCCTGTATTTAATAAAAAATTGATTGTCAGTTATTTAAATAGAAAATATGGCTTTTTATAAATTGTATTAAGCTTTTGGAAAATGGAGTTGAAAGAAACAATTAGTATTTTAACTATTACTTTTCCGTGAAATGAACAAAATTTAGCTTATTAGTTGTCAGACAACTTAAAGATGTCTGACAACTTTGCATAAAATGAATACAAATAACTTTCTGATAATCAAATAATTAAGTGTTTTGTAGAAAATAAGCGATTTGTATTTTAAGGGTGGGAAATGTCGGGTATTAGTAAGAATTGAAACTTATTCGATACGCTTGAATTTGGTTATTCCAAGAGGTTACACCAAATGCAGACCATATTCGGTTATTGCGGAAATCTGAATCTTTTTCTAGTGTATTTGAAGTGCCAAGCTGTGGGTTTTTATATAATTTCTTCTTCCAATTTTGAGTGTCTTTACCGATAAGCCCTGTTCTAAGTCTCATATCCATTACCATGTAATAGCCGTCAATTCTAGGTACTTTCGTATATCTCATTTTATAAGAACTTGCTCTCTTTCGAAACCACGTTGGAAGGTTTTTCTCCACAACATGATCAACCCATTCATAACCAATCCAAGTTTTCTTTCTGCCGATTCTTACATAATCATATACGATATAAGAAGAAGATTTGTAATCTTTATCGTTATAAAGACTCAATTGGTATTCTGCTGTGCCCCAAACGATTTCTCCTACTAATCTTGACTGTGTAGCATTCGTGTTTTGTGCTAATTGCGACTTATATGATTCTGAGATTCTTTTAAAATCTCCTTTCTCAAAGGTGCTACCTTCTTCTTTGGTATCGAAGGCATAAACCATATTGCCCAACACAATCATTCCTTGATAGTCTTTACCCTCTGGTTGGCTCATTCACTCGTTTTCAGAATAACTTTGCCCTTGATAAAAATAGGTGTAAGCTGGTTCATTGAGTACAGGAATAGGAAACTCAGAAAATTTGTCTGTGGGCTCAATAGGATTCACCTCTTGCTCCGTACAACTTACAAATCCTAAAATGGCTAGTAAAAAAAGTGGGAGCATATAGCCTTTACTCCAATAGATTAACTTTCTCATAATTCAATATTAATTTAAAATTTAACAAATATTTTTTAGTTTTAAACTTTTCATTGAAGTTGTCTAAAGTGAATTTGATGTAACTTTTCTTTCTAATATCGTTAAAAACCCAAGCATATTGCTGAGCCAGTTTCTTGTGGTCTTCTCATACATATCTTGTCATGAGAGCCTTCTGCCCATCTATCCACGCAAATGACCGCTCTATCACAAATCAAGCTTTATATAGGATTTCGTCAAAATAGTCATCACGCTCCAAATACGCATTCCCATTTCTCTTGTTCTGTGCGATGTTGGCTTCTATCTGGTGAATATTCAGTACTCTTCGGACTTCCGCATGGTCAAATCCAGCATCCGCATTCAAGAAGAGTCCATTGAGCGAAATGCCCATTTCCTCTGCCATGGATGCAATCTGCGCCATATTCTCTTCGAAGTCTGCCGAATCATGCCCGTTCCCTGGAAGCGGTCGGCTGGCCATCAGCAGGATTCCGTTGGCATCCGATATGCACAGCATGTTGGATGTGTTTGCAGACTTCCTGCCTTGGTAGGCGTCCCGTCACCGCCCCCAGGGCTGTTAAGTCGCCCTTTTGGAAACTCAATTTTCCGCCTTTTTTAACAAAAAAATAACTAAAAATTATTTTTTAATCGTTATTAATATTTTTTTGATGCAGATTTTACAGAGTTATGTGATTTTTATGTAATAAAAAATATTATTATTCACAATAAAAACCCTTGTAGAAGCATGACTTAACAGCCCTGGGTGTATGCGTGCCGTCCAGCTGTGCGTTGGACAAGTCCAGCAACTCCTTGTGTTCGGAAACCATATGTTGCCACGCATCCTGCCAGCACTCTTCCTTACTCCATTTGTTAAAGTGGTGAAACACACTTTTATGCGTGTAAGGTTCATCAAAGTATTCACCCATGGGCAACTCCCTCCACTGGCAACCTGTCTTCAGTCGAAATAAAATTATCTGCACAATCCTAACTAGCTTGTTTTCAGATAGTTGCTTGCCATTTTTGCTGACAGAAAGATGTGGTAGAATCATTTTTTTTATACTATCTTTGGATAAAATGCTCATGAATGTAGAACTTTAAGAGTTTCGGAAAAATCCTAAGTTACTCATTATGAGTGTTTTTCTACTTTAGACAACTTCATTGTTCTGCAAGAGTTTCCATCCATTCTTCATGAATTTCCACCTTGTACTTCTTTCGCAAGCTTCTATCCACTTCTGTTCTTGCTGAGCTTGGTAATCTCGAATCACCAAGCCTTTGATTTCTTCAATTTTTTTAGGGCGTGACTGCTGAATTTCTTGGATATTGACCCAGTAGAAGCGATTCTTAGCTTTCAGTTGCTGTTCGCCTTGGCTGAAGCTTGCGCCTACCGGCATTTTCTCTTTCGTAAATAGGCCCTCTTTTTTGCTTACGCCATTAAAGGCAGACGAGATATTTTGAAAACCTTCCGACCTTAGCTCAACAGTAAAATGACAGCCCAATTTGATGCCCAAGGTATCTGCCTGCCCAATTGCAAACTGGATTTGGTCTTTTTTTGATCCCAATCGAATCAGTTCATTTTCTACCAGAAGGCGATGTTTTTCATACATGGCATCAGTTAAGTCTGCACTTAAATGCCCAATCACAACTATTTGGCTGTTAGAGCTTCTCTTCTGCAACTCATGCGCTTTGTAGAGTACTAAGTAATTCTGCTACGGTGTACCGTGTAAGTTAGCCTTTCTCCTCAAAGCTGCTTGAAGCATCGGCAATAGGCTGATCTACAAAATTGAGCAGTTCTTCTAATTGAGATATTGTTTTTGAGCCAATCACCTTGCCTTCTTTATCTAACAAAACGGAAGTAGGCGTAACTTGCACTTTATAGTTCATGAGTTCATTTTGAGTAGCCGCTAATAAGGTAGCATTGATGCCCTGCTGCGCTTTGTACTTTTTGTTTTGCTCAGGGGTAGAGCCTATTTGCATAATGACGACATTGACATCTTCTTTTTGAGCGACAAACTCATTAAGCACAGGGTAAAACTTTTGGCAATAGCCACAGCTTTCTTGAGAGAAAACCAAGAGCGTTTTCTTGCCTTTATAATCAGCCAACTTTATTTCTTGCTTATTTTCATCTTGTAAGGTAAAAGTAGGCGCGGCAATGCCTTCTGCCAATGGCTTTTTGGCTTCTTCTGTTTTCTTTTGTTGGCCATCAATCTTATCCATAAAGGCGAAGGTAGAGCTGAGTTGCTCTTGAGTATCTACCATTACCCGTTGGGTAGCGCGAATGCGGGCTTTGTTCATAAAGGTGAAATAGGCGGTGGTAGCTACACCTACTAAAATTAAAACTTGTAAACTGAATAAGGCGATGATTGTTGACTTTTTCATAATGTTTGATGTTTTGGTCTGAATTATTTTTTGAATGATGATACTTCTTTCATAGAGATGTTTGCAAGAGATTTGCCGACAATGAAACCTTGCATGATGGGCTTAAGTCGTACGAATGTACTTACGATTTTAATATC
>JBLIFI010000118.1:0-10772 GCA_047633715.1 Flammeovirgaceae bacterium | reverse complement strand
TGAAAACCCTGCCAGACGTTGGGTTTATTAGAAATCTGGCATTCATAATGCTCCATTATTTCATTTAAAAAGTGCATTTTAATTTATTGCGACAAAATGAGATGCGCCCTATTTCAGAGTTAGAAAAAGCAATTCAAAATTTAGATGTATCAACAAGAGAGCTATTTCAATCATTGTCTAAGTACAATTTTACTGTTGAACTAAATGTAAATGGTAAGGACTTAGGATTGGCAATTGGAGGAGGTGCTATATTTGATTTTTTCACTCTTGGTATGGTTATTCCATTCGGAATCCTTGCAGCTGGCTTGACCTCAATTATAAAATTAAAGGCAAGTAAAACACTGAGTGTTGAAAAGGCAAGTAAAAAAATGAAACTCAACTTTTTGGCAGATGCAAATAAGAAAGGAATATTGAGAGAGTAAGAAATTATGCTGGTCGTAGGATAGCGTAGCGTTCCTACGACCTTTTATGTTTTTTTCGAGCGTCCGCTCGTTTTTGCGTAAAACTTGGCTGTTTTCAGTTTGGCGAGTTTGTGGAAGTGCAAAAGTCGGAGCGGATGCTACCGACTAGATTTGATTTAAACGACCCAATTTTATTATATAAGAATCTATAGCTCGGTCGCAATTTTATTGTGTACCGTAACTCAAATTCGCATCTCAGATGCATTTTATTAAGAACAAACCGCATTCATTTTAGGGCTTACATCAAACTACCAAACTGAAAAACGATAAGTTACCTTTCTGAAACACGCATTCTGAAACTCGAAAAAGTTGCCCGAAAATGGCGGAATGGACTTGAGAGATTGTGCTTCCAATTATCGAAAATCTTATTTCCCTCTCATCAATTCCCGATTCACGAAATCCAACCAAAACCTTTCTACCTAATTTTATGATGGGTTGTTCTGCCTGAAGTTCAATCCTATGAATTCTGATTCAGAGAGTTACTTTCTGAAAGAAAACTTAAAAAAACTTTCTCACACGCTTTGCTTTGGCAAATTTTTCTAACTTTGCAGGCTTGAAATTTGCCTTCTTCTATGTATTAGAGGTAAATGTGGCAAAGAATGAGATTTGTTGGATGGGAACATTTCCTGTCTTTTCGTGAAAATTTAAAAAACTAACAGGTACATCAATGGCTATTATCACTAAAATTAGGGAGAAATCTGGCTTGGCTATCTTTGTGGTAGCTATTGCAATGATTGCTTTCATTCTTGGAGCAGACTTTTTAGGTCGTGGATTCGGAGGAGACGGAAATCAGACAGTAGGAGAAGTTGACGGGAAAGAAATTGGCTATCAGGCCTTTATAAACGAAACTCGAACCATCAGCGAAGACATTTCACGCAGAAGAGGCGTTGCTCCGAATGAGCAAGAAATGGAAGGAATCAGAAGGCAAGTTTGGGGAAACTATGTTTTCAAACACGCTATCCAACCACAAATTGATGAATTAGGATTAGAAGTTACAGAAGCTGAAATGACTGATTTAATTAGTGGAAATAACATTTCTCCATTGATTTCTCAGCAATTCACAAACCCACAAACTCGTCAGTTTGATAGAGAGCAATTGAACAACTTCTTGCAGAACTACAAGAACGACCCTAATTTGGTAACGGCTTTCAATGAACTGGCAAAGGAAGTGAAGAAAAACAGGTTGCAAGAGAAATACTTTAATGGGTTGGCAAATACTTTCTATGCTACAAAAGCAGAGGCGAAAAATAGCTACAACTTAGAAAAGACAAAAGCTAGTTTCAAATACTTATATGTGCCTTACGCTTCAATTGCTGATTCTGCCGTACAAGTTTCGGATAGCGATTTGAAAGACTATTACAATAAAAATAAAGTAAAATACGACCGTGATGCTACTCGTTCTATCGAGTATGTTTCTTTTGAATTGAAACCTTCTGCGGAAGATGAGGCGGAAATCAAAAGAGAAATTAGTGATTTGAATGCTGAGTTTGCATCTACTATTGATGATACAGTTTTTGTTGACAGATACACAGACGGAACTCAAAGGTTTATGACTGCCAATGCAGGTTCACTTCCTGCGCAGTTGGATTTTGAGACTGTGGAAGAGAAAAAGGTTTATGGTCCTTTCAAATCTGGAAATGCTTATAAATTGTACAAAGTAACTTCTGTGGAAGATGATTCTGTTTACTGGATGAAAGCAAGCCATATTTTGATTAAGCCAGCTATTGCTAATAATGATGAGAGCAAAGCAGAGGCGAAGCAAAAAGCGCAAGATGTATTGAAAAGAGCTAGAGGTGATGAGGATTTTGCCACATTGGCAAGGGAATTGAGCGATGGCCCTACAAAAACTAGAGGTGGAGATTTAGGTTGGTTCTCTGAAGGGAAGATGGTTGCGCCTTTTAATGATGCGGTTATCAAAGAAAATGGAACTGGTGTAATCAATAAAGTAGTAGAATCAGATTTCGGATTCCACATCATCAATGTAACTGCTCCGAAAACTAAGAAAACAGTAAGCCTGGCAGTAATAGAAAGAGAAATTATTCCTAGCCAGGAGACAGAAGATAGGATCTACAGAAAAGCTGGTGAATTTTCAAAATACAAGTCTCGTGAAGAGTTGGCGATTGCAATTGACAAGGATTCTTCTGATTTGAGATTACTGCAAGCGCTGAACCTCAGAAAAGACGCAAGAAGCATTAATAACCTTTCAGATGCTGGAGTGAGAAGTGTTGTTCTTTGGGCTTATAATGACAAAACTGATGTAGGCAGTATTTCCGAAATCAAAGAAGTAGGAAACCGATTTGTAATTGCTACTTTGACTGATAAAACTGAAGATGGAATTGCTCCATTCAAAGCCGTTGAGCAAGAAGTGAGAGCAGAAGTAATGAAAAACAAGAAAGCAGAATTTATCAAAAGCAAATTAGCTAATGCAAAAGGTTCTGTGGAGGAAATAGTAATTGCTTATGGAAATACAGCAACTACGAATACGGTGTCAGATTTCGCCTTGAATGGTTTGTCTTTCAAAGGTGTAACAACTGCTCCGAAAACAGTAGGTAAAATTGCAGTAATGGCTGTCAATGAAACTTCTCAGCCAATTGCTGATGAAACTGGGGTTCTGATAATCCAACTTGAGAAAATCACTCCTGCGGTTGAAACAGCAGATTTGACTTCTTACAAAAACAAAATTGAAGGTAGAAATAGCGCAGCAGGATATAAAGTGATTCAAGCAATTGAAGGCTATGCTGGTGTGAAAGATTACTTGTACAAGTTGTACTAGAAATCATTATTTATCTGGCATAAACATTAAAAAGCCTGTCTGTTCTCAATTGAGAAAGGCAGGCTTTTTAATTGCGATTTATATGCTTGTCTCATTGCCTTAGGAACGGAAATTAAATAAGATGCTACTTTCTCTTGTTTCTTTTTGGGCTATTCTTCGTTAAAAAAATTTGCCGTAGCGGTGCTATGCCAAACTTTTTTGCCTAAACTAGCCTCAAAAATAAACTGCGACAAAACACGCATTTATTTATTCCCCGTTCCTTAGGAACGGGAATTAAATAAAATACTACTTTTTCTCTTGTTTCTTTTTGGTCTATTCTTCGTTAAAAATTTCGTCATAGCGGTGCTATGACTGCAATTTTTGCCTAGACTAGCCTCAAAAATAAACTGCGATAAAAAAGTAGTTTATTTATTTCCCATTCCTTAGTAGAAAACAATAATGATTACGAATAGTTGAGAAAACGCGATACTAATAACAACCAAATTCAACTGATGAATCTCGAACAAGCAAAATCCGACATAGAGGATGCTATTAAGCAACTCCAGTTTAGTGACAATCCACCAGAACTTTACGAGCCTATTCGCTATTTGCTTTCAATTGGCGGAAAACGAATGCGTCCCATGCTGACACTTCTTGGCTATTATTTATATAAGGATTCTATTGAGAAAGTGATGAAGCCCGCTTTGGCTGTGGAGGTTTTCCATAATTTCACACTCATGCACGATGATATTATGGACAATGCGCCAAAACGAAGAGGAATGGCAACTGTTCATGAGAAATGGAATGCCAATATTGGTATTTTATCTGGCGATGCGATGCTGATTGAAGCCTATAATTTATTGTTGGATATTGAACCTAGCCAACTGAAGAATATCTTTAGCTTATTCAACAAATGTGCGCTAGAGGTTTGTGAAGGTCAGCAGAAGGATATGAATTTTGAGCAAATAGAATCTGTTTCTGTGGAGCAATATCTTGATATGATCCGCCAGAAAACTTCTGTTTTACTTGGCTTCGCTTTGCAGCTGGGAGCTTTGCTAGGAGGAGCAAGTCAAAATGATGCGCAGAAATTATGTGAATTTGGAGTGAATATTGGCTTGGGATTTCAGCTGAAAGACGACTTATTGGATGTTTACGGAAATCCTGAGAAATTTGGCAAACAAGTAGGCGGAGATATTATCTCCAACAAGAAAACCTATTTGCTGATTCGGGCTTTGGAAAAAGCAGATTTAGAAACTAAAAAGAAGTTGGACTATTGGATTGGGCTGACAGATTTTATTTCCACCGAGAAAGTAGAAGAAGTTACCAAAACTTTTACCAATTTAGGCATCGAGGAAGAAACAGAGTTACTCATTCAGTCCTACTTTGAAAAAGCTTTTAAACTGCTAGATGAAATCGAGATAGAAGGTAATAAACGTGACTTTTTAATAAATTTCACAAAAAATCTGATACATAGAGAAAACTGATTATAACTTTATTCGTATATACTTTTACTTTGTGAACAATTTTTAATAAAAGAAAAATGAAAAAATTATTTGTATGCCTTTTGGCGTTTGGGCTTTTCTCTTGCAACATGGAAGAGATGAAGCAGATCAAATTGGAAAATGAACAACTCAAAGCTGCTTTGGGAGAAAGCAACACTTTCTCGGAAGAGTTGAACGAGAAAATGAATAACATTGACGTTTTGATGGATTCAATAGAATCTGCTGAGCAGTCTTTGACGTTAGGTTTGGCAGAAGGAGTGAGCTATGACAATTATGAGGATAGATTGAGAAACGTTCAGAGTTATATTGAAAACTCCAAAACGGAAATTTCTAAACTGGAGAAATCACTTTCTTCTTCTCTCTCCAAGAATAAGCTTTTCATGCGCCAGATTAGAGAGCTGAAAAAGAATGTGGAAGAAAGAGAGCAAACAATCATTCAGTTGAGCAATCAAGTCAATGAGTTCAGAGAAGAAAATACTTCTCTTGTGAAAACGGTGGATTTGCAGAAAGGGGAAATTGTAGCCCAAGAAAGATTGATTAACGATAAAAAATTGGAACTGGCTCAGATTGAAGCAAGACTTGATAAACTTCGGGCAGATGCTAAAATGGCACAAGCCGATGCGTATTTCGCTCGTGCAGAAACGAATGTAGAGTTGGCAGAGAAAACAAAACTCGCTCCAAAAAAGAAAAAAGCACACTATAAAGATGCTTACAATTTGTTCAAACAATCTTTTGAGATGGGTAGGGCAGATGCATTCAAAAAAATGGAAGAGATGGAAGGTAAGATGTAATTCCCAATCGCAAATAATGAATGCTTTTATTCATTATGCTTTAGATTAGGCTAAAAACCCTTTATTTTACATCGTGTAGAATAAAGGATTTTTGAGTTTTAAAACCCAGTAGAGACTATGAATAGGCTCCTATTTATTTTTTGTATTCTTTGCAGTTTCCAAGTGGCTTTTTCCCAACAAACAAAAGGGGAACTGAAACTGGAACGGAAAGAACGACTGCGTAAAGTCGAAGAGATTGCCAGTATTTTAGAGCAAACTACTGCCGATCGTTTTTCGAGCCTCGACCAACTGAAAGCAATCAATCAGCAACTTTACCAACGCAAAGAGTTGTTGGCAAATGTGGAACTAGAGATAAAAAACCTAGAAGAAGAGATAAGAGAAACCGATGCGGTTATCAGGGCTTTGGAGAGAGATTTACAAGGTTTGATGGACGAATACAAGTTGATGATTTATCATTCTTCAAAAAGTAGCAACAGTTACCACAAAGTATCTTATCTGCTTTCTAGCATCTCTTTCAACCAGTTTCTTTCCCGGTTGGGCTACATGGAGCAATATCATGAAGCTAGAAAACGACAAATTGGGCAAATCAGAAAAGTACGTAATCTACTCGATCAAAAGCGCCAACTCATTGTGAATCAGAGAAATGAGAAAGAAGAACTCATTATTACGGAAAAGCAACAAGGAATTGAGCTCATAAGTCTTCGTAAGAAAAAAGCGACATTGATTAAGGAACTCCAAAGACGAGAAAAAGACCTCAAATTTCAGCTGGTAGAGGAAGAAAAATACTTCAAAAATGTGGCAGACTTAGTCGAAAGCAATGTGGAAGAAGGTTTGGAAGCCGTGAAGGAAAAACCCGTGAGCAAAGAGGAAATGTTCACAGAACGGAAACTGAATAAGAAAGCCGTGGCAATGGCAAGCTCCTTCGAGAAAAATAAAGGACGCTTGGTTTGGCCAGTCGATGAAGGTTTTGTATCTGCAAAATTCGGAATTCAGAAACATCCTGTTTTTGAGCACTTGATCTCTGAAAATATTGGTGTAGATATTAGAACCAATAAAAAACAGCCTGTAAAAGCGGTTTTCGATGGAAAAGTGATTGCCGTAACCAAAGTTCCTGGCAAACATTATTTGGTAATGGTGCAACACGGAAGTTACTTCACTGTTTATGCCAGATTGCAGAAAGTAAATGTTTCCATAGGCTCAGAAGTGCAACAAGGTACTTTTCTCGGAACAGTTTTTACTAATGAAAAGGAGGTTTCCGAACTCCAATTTCAAGTCTGGAAAAACAGTTCCAAACTTGACCCTGAAAGTTGGTTGCGGAAGTAATATAAGTAGCAAGACATAAGTATCATGTATCAAGAAAAAAAGTAAGATTGACCGTCAGATTTTATGAAACTTGATACTAAACCTAATATTCCAAATCCTATCAATCCAACAAATCATGGTTTACATTTGGAGCTGAAAATACCACAATTTATCATGCGAAAATTACTTTATTCCGCTCTTTTATTCTTGCCATTTCTAGCAAATGCCCAGTTGGGAGGTTCAAGCTCATTCGACTATTTAAGTTTGCCAACTAATGCAAAGCAAATTGCCTTGGGAGCGTACAACATTACGGCTTCTGCCCAAGATGTGAATATGTTCTTGGCAAACCCTGCCTTGCTTGCCGATTCGCTCCAAGAAAAACTCTCTTTCAGTTTCCACCCCTATTATGCCGATGCGAAAGCGGTCAGTTTGGCTTATGCACATGAGTTTAAAAAAGCAGGTGTTTGGGGAATGGGAATCCAAAATATTGGCTACGGAGATTTTGAATTGACCGATGCAAGCGGAGCAGTTTTAGGAAGTTTTGATGCAAACGAGTTGGCTCTTACAATTTCCCACGGAAGAAAAATCAAGCATTTTGCCTTGGGAGCAAGTATGAAATTAGCACAATCCAACATTGCCAATTATAGTTCTAGCGGATTGTTTTTTGATGTCGGAGGTGCGTTTCTCCATCCTACAAAAGACTTACGAATAGGTTGGGCGGTTAAAAATGCAGGTTTTGTTTTGAGTAGCTATACGGATACAGAAAATTTTGAAGCTCCTCTGGATGTTCAAGTCGGCTTCACTTTTAAACCAAAGAAAATGCCTTTGCGAGTTTCTCTAACTGCCCATCATCTCCAAGAGTTTGACATTGCCTATGATGACCCAAGCGATGATGGAAAAACAGATGCACTTGGGAATCCGATTAACGAAGAAATTACTTTTGCTGACAAATTGTCAAGGCATTTCGTGATTGGTGGGGAATTTGTCATTTCCAAAAACCTAAATGCAAGATTCGGTTATAATTTTCTTCGCAGACGGGAACTTGCTTTGGATAACAGACAGGCAACCACAGGGTTTTCCTATGGTTGCATGCTACGAATCAAGAAAATGGAATTTGCCTTTTCGAGAAGTGCCAGATTCATTGGTGGCGGAGTCAATGCTTTTACTTTGATTTTGAACACAAAAGAATTCTTTAAGAAGAAAAGGGTGATTGAGTGAGCAGATTTGAGGATGAGTTGATGTGATAATTTGTTGATTTAAGAGATGTGAGAATTTGCAGATATGAAAATGAAAAAAATATGGGAATGTCTTATATTATGGTTTTAGAAGATGACCATGTGAAAGAGGCTTGTGAAGGTTACTTTCCATCTTCTTTGAGTTATTTCGTTGAAAGAGTTGGCAAATACGATGAAAAATCTGAATTTTCTCAAATAGAGAAAATGTTAGATATAGAACTTGACTTATTCAATCATCTGAAGCAAGAACATTATGAGAACAATTGGTTCACTATTGAATTCATGCTTCATAAAATAAATCTATGGATTCAGAAGATTGATAGACATCCTAATTTTTTTCAACAAATTATCTATGACTCGAAATTCTCCTCAGAAAAAGAGCGGAAAGAGAAATTATATGAAAACATGAAGATAATTGATGGGTTTAGACTTCAATTATCTGCTGGTAATATCAGTGAACAAGAATTTCTCAGAAGGTATGAAGAAATTAGTATTTCAACTTCTTTTCCTGCCAAAATAGGCTATTTAGAAAACGGAAAATTGAAATAAGACTTGGAGACTCTCAAAGACTTATTAAAATGTTATCAAAAAAATGGAGCGGAGAAAATCAACTTACTTTATATGTAGTTTTTTTTCAAATCGTGCCTCGTAAATCATAAAATAAAAACATGCTTAAAATAAAAAACGACCTCGATAAGATTGCCAATCTCACGCCTCGTCAGATTGTGGTGGAGTTAGATAAATATATAATTGGGCAAAAAGATGCGAAGAAAAATGTAGCCATTGCGTTGAGAAACCGATGGAGGCGAATGAATGCCGATGAGGAAATCCAGCAGGATATTATGCCCAACAACATTCTGATGATTGGCGCAACTGGAGTTGGTAAAACGGAAATTGCCCGTAGATTGGCGAAAATTGCCAATGCGCCATTTGTCAAAGTAGAGGCTTCCAAATTTACTGAAGTGGGCTATGTTGGGCGAGATGTGGAAAGCATGATTCGGGATTTGGTGGAGCAATCGGTCAATTTGGTAAAAACGGAGAAGAAGCAAGAAGTAAAGGAGAAAGTCGAATTAGCAGTAGAGGAAATTATTTTAGATGCGATTATTCCCGTTCCAAAATCCAATGCGCAGTCAGTAATGAATACGCTGGATGGAGATTATATTCAAGAGTCTGATGAGGATTTGAAAGCGAAAACTCGTGAAATGTTCCGCACTAGATTGCAGAATCGTGAGATGGAAGATAAGAAAATAGAAGTGACGGTAGATGCAAGTTCAGGTGGAATTGGTGTAGTTGGTGGCGGAATGGACGAAATGTCTATGATGAATATTCAGGAAATGATTGGCAACATGATGCCGAAAAAGACCAAGAAGCGCAAAATCACGATTGCCGAAGCCAGAAAAATTCTTTTTGAGCAAGAAAGCGGTAAGCTGATTGACATGGACGAGGTAAAGGAAATTGCCGTTCAGAAAGCCGAAAATATGGGAATTGTTTTCTTAGATGAGATTGACAAAATTGCCGTCAGCTCAAGCAAGGGAAGCGGACCAGATGTAAGCCGTGAAGGTGTTCAGCGAGATTTACTTCCGATTGTGGAAGGAAGTGCCGTGAACACAAAATACGGAATTGTGAATACAGACCATATTTTGTTTGTTTCAGCAGGAGCTTTCCACGTTTCCAAACCATCGGATTTGATTCCCGAATTGCAAGGGCGTTTCCCAATTCGTGTAGAGTTGCAGAGCTTGACGAAAGATGATTTCTACCAAATCCTCAAAGCACCTAAAAATGCGCTGACAAAGCAGTATGAAGCGCTTTTCAAATCGGAGCAAGTAGAATTGACTTTCCAAGATGATTCGTTGGAGGAAATTGCCGAAATTGCTTTTGCCGTAAACGAAGAGGTAGAAAATATTGGTGCAAGAAGATTACAAACCGTAATGAGCCAATTACTCAACGAATTCTTGTTTGATGTGCCAGATACGATTGGTGCAAATGCCAAAATCTTGATTACGAGAGAAATGGTACAGGATAAGTTGAAAGGAATGGTGAAAAACAAAGATTTGAGCCAGTATATTCTTTGAGATATAAAATTTTAGAAATTAGATGTTAGATGAAAATCCAAGCAAAAGCAATTTACTTTTGGTTGGATTTTTTAGTTTTGCAGTATGAAAAAGCAATTATTACTTCTGTTTTCTATAATTATTCCGTTCTGCATTCACGCACAAGATGAATCAGTAGCTTTCAAAAAAGCGATGAAGAATGGGAATTACAAGTTTAGTCAAGTCATTTTAAATGATTCTACAACATTGGATGGTCTGATAAAACCTATCAACTTAGACTTCAAGCTAGGGAAATTAATCAAATCAGACCTGAAGATTGTTATGAGAAATGGGACGCAACGAGTCTTGAGTGCATCTGAATTATTGAGCTATAAAACTGGAATTCATGAGATGATTTCTGATGGAAATGTCTTTTGCGAGCTCTTGTTGCAAGGGAAGAGAGTAGGTTTGTATAAGAGCGAAACGGTAACCCAAATAGAATCTGAATATGGACTTACAAGAACAAAAATTACTGAGAGGCTTTATTTCAAAAAAGAGAATGGCAAGTTCATAGAAGCAAAGAAAGGAGGAAAATTTCGTAAAACCTTTTCAATTTTTTTCGAAGATTGCACAGATTTGAAAGATAGAATTCTGAACAAGGATTTGAATCATGATGATTTGGAGTGGATTTTTACTATT
>JBLIFI010000117.1:0-10844 GCA_047633715.1 Flammeovirgaceae bacterium | reverse complement strand
AAATCAATCATTCCGCCTGCTCCACCAGCGTGTTCAAACTTAGTTTTATCGGCAAATAGCTTGATTTTTGGATGGCAAGCCACAATTTTCTCATCAGAAGCCATTAGGTTCAAAACTGGGGGAATCCAATTGGGCGTAACTTCTACATCGGAGTTGAGCAATACATAATATTCTGCTTCTACTTGGCTGAGAGCGAGATTGTAACCACCACAAAACCAGCGGTTCTCCTTCATCTCAATTAACCGAATTTGTGGATAATTGGCTCGGAGGAAATCTAGCGATTCATCTGTGGAAGCATTGTCTGCTACAATAATTTCCGCATTTCCGCTATTCTCTGTAACTGAAGGCAGAAATTGCTCTAGGAAATTTCTGCCATTGTAGTTGAGGATTACAACGGCTACGGAAGAGAGGTTTTGGTTGGTGTATTTGGTTGGATTGGGCATGGAATTGAATATGCAAAGACAGGTTGTGTCCTGTCTTTGCGTTCAGAAAATGTTTTTGCAAATTTAATACTAAGTAGTATAGTTTAAATATTTTCCTATTTCGAGTACTTAATCAGCTCATTTAAAGCCATATACAGAAATAGTAAATAGCACAACGTGCTTATTTTCAATCGAGCGTTTATTCAATTTCAATTTTATCAATCTCCTTCATCAGTCTATCGGTTTCAGAAAGGGCGACAATTATTTTTTGGTAGTGGAGAATATCTTCGAAATCTAGGGTGCGCTCTTTGCGGTCTTTGAGCCATTTTTGGGCGGGCTGATAACCGCCAATGTAAAACTCCCACGCCACGAGCGGAATGTTATCGAAATATTGTTCTTCATTGAGCCAGATTCTGCCGAGTTGCTTTTCTGTATCGAAAAGCTCCCAGTCTTTTTTGGCAATTTTGGTGGAGATTTTGTTATCGCCATCTTTTGGGTAACTCGTAATGTAGTTTTCTACTTCGGGAGATTCCAACAAATGGATTTGACGAAGCTCTGCGCCCAAACCTACAAGGTTTCTAAAACCTTGTAGGTTTTTTGGATACGGAACTCTTGGGAAGTCTATTTTCAAGAACTCTTTGTATTTCTCTCGGTAAGTGGGAGAATGCAAAACTGCGTAGATGTAATCTAAAATATCAATTGGGGCAAATGCCGTTTCTTCGTTGCTTTCTTTTTCTGAAGTGAATTTTAAACCAAGCTTTTTGGCAATTTCTGCTACAATTTTCAAGTCCAAATTAGGTGTACGCACTTGATTTTCAGAAACTTCTATAATTTTATTTTCAGCAGGAATCAGTTGTTTTTTTATGCTTTCATAATTGCTTTTTGTCTCTTCAAAAGTAGCTTGGTTTTCTTCAAACAATTTAATCTCATTTTGAGAAGGTTCTTCTATTTTCTCAAAAAATGGCTTGATAGTTTTTACAAAAAATGATTCTTGTCTTAAAAACAGCATTTTTGCTTCTTTAAGCTTTATTTCAAGCTCTCGCTTTTTTAAAGGTGACAACACTGCTGGGTTGAAGATAGAGTTCGATTCAGGGTAAAGATATAAGGGAGAAGCATAGCTTCCATCGTAAGGAGTGGCAATTTTATGCTGTCCTAATGGCTTATTTGTAACAAATAAGCCAAATAATTCCTTTGTTTGTCTAGTAATAATTAGTCCAAGATTTTCATCTATTAGCTGATTGTTAAGTTGAGGTCTGTGATAATCAAAAGCAAATGCTCCGTACAACATAAACCGATTATCGAATGGTCGATATAAGCAGTCCATTGGAGTAGTATTGGCAGGGATAATTCTTCTTGCAGTCCTTAAATTCCAATCTCGATTGTCTTTTAAGTCATACTTTTTTCTCAAAAGGTCATCTTCTATCTCAGTATTGGCAAGTTCTTCAATCCTTTTTCTTGCTTGGTCATAATCGAAAGCAATCGCAAAACCATCTCTATGAGAATTCGGTCCTAATAAACAAACATTGAATATCTGATTGACAGCAATGTGCTTATTGTATTCATCCTCCAATGCGAAATTCTTTTGAACCATAAAATAGTTTGGTGCTTTATTCGGAAGTTCAGTATAATCAGTCGTTTTTATAGAATTTTTTATCAAAAAATCATATTTAGCATCTCTTTTCCCATACAAATCGTAATGAAAGACTTTCCCTAATTCATTTGCTTTCTTTTTCCCTGTTTTTACGAATACGTTGATAGAAACTCCTTGCATGATATCGAACACATTTTGGTCAACAGAACCATCTGGCGCAGTTTCCTTTTTCTTACTGTTTCCATGCAAATCAATTGTATAAATTTTATCGTAAGTTTTGAGCAAATTCCAACGCATTCCTCTGAATGTTGGGTTATCTAAAAAACCGTGCGGGTTGATAAATGCCAAAACACCACTTCCATTTTTTTCAATGAAATACTGTCCATAGCGCAAAAACTTTACGTAATCATCATTTATCCATTTTGAGTTCTTCTCTTTTAACTTTTGCTTTCCGCCAGGTTCTTTTTTGTAGTCTTGCATCAAACCCGTAATCCACTTACCTTTATTTGCGCTTTCTCCGCTATAAGGCGGGTTTCCAATCACACACATTACAGGCGAATCTCGCTTAATGTGGTTGGCTTCGTTGGCTTCGCTACTCAGCCAATTGGCGAAAAGCGTTCCCGTGTCTGGGTGGTATTCTTCCAAACTGTTGGTCAAATAGACTTTGGTTCGTTGGGTTTTGGTGGGTTTAAAACCAGTTTCTTTCAGCAGTAAATCTAACTGCAAATGCGCCATGGCATAACTCGCCATTAGCAATTCAAATCCGTTGAGCCGTGGGAGCAAACTGTTTTCTACATAACTGCTCCAAATGCCTTCTTGCCCTTTAAATTTCTTGTTGATGTGTTTAATCACTTCCGCCAAAAAAGTTCCTGTTCCCGTGGCTGGGTCCAGAATTTGCACTTTATGTACTTCTTGTTCTACTTGTTTGTAGCCTGTGGCAGAACGCTTGTCGGGCGTTTGGGTTTGTACTTTTATTTTGGTTTTAGAAGTATCTGCCAAACCTTGTGGCAAATCAAATTCGGTTTTCAGAATGTCATCTACCGCACGCACAATGAAATTGACCACAGGCGCAGGCGTGTACCAAACGCCTCTCGCTTTCCGCAGTTTTGGGTCGTATTCTGCCAAAAAGGTTTCGTAGAAATGGATAATCGGGTCTTCCATTTTGGTAGATTTCCCGTAGTTTTTCAGAATCTCCTCCACATTGCACGCCAAGAAAATTTCTGTCAGGTTTTCTACAATCCATTTAATGCGGTCGTCAATATCGGGGCCAGCAATGTAGCCAAACAACTTCCGCAAAAACGGGTTCGATTTCGGAATGAGTTCAGCGGCTTCTTGTCTGCTGAAAGTTGCCAAAGTCGGGTCATGCAAACGAGCCGCAAACATTCCGTAGGCGATGGTTTGCGCATAAACATCGGCAAAACCTTTGGGCGTAATGTCATGAATCAGAATATCTTTGAAAGCCGTCATTTGCTCTTTCAGCGTGCTGTTTTCCTGCTTAATTTCATCACTCGTCAAAGCCTTTTCAATCACATCGGAAAGCAAGCGGGCTTTTCCTGCCATCATTTCCGCTAGCTTTTTCGGGCTTTTAATGGATTGGCTTACCTGCGTACAGAAATCTTTGAGCAGATTCTCGAAGTTTTCAAAATTCTGCGGTAAAGCCACAATCTTGCCTTCGGAGATTTCGGCAATGGCAATTTTGATTACAAATTCTCCTTCGCTGTACAAGTGAAAATCCAGATAATCGGTAAAAATCAAGTTATTCAACGAAGCCTTGTAGCGGTCGAATTGCTCTTTATTGCCAGATTTCTTTTTCCCTTCCAAATCCTTGTCTCCAATATCTTTCGCCTCAATAAATCCTACGGGAATGTCTTTTTTGGTCAGAATATAATCTGGCGCACCGCACTTTTGGCGTTTCGGCTCATTAGTCGCTCTGATTTCGGGCAAAAGGCTTTCTAAAAGTTGTTGTAAATCGCCACGGAAAGTGTGTTCAGTCGCATTGCCGAGTTGGTAGCGTTGGTTTAGGTTGTCTATGTAGCTTTCTAAGGTCATTTTTTGGTTTGGTTGAATTGAACTTGCACCGAAGTTAAGGATTTCTTGGAAAGAAAAGTAACGTGAGTTAAATATTTAGGATAAAATCTTATCAGCTCGGTCGCATTTCTAATGCGACTGCAACCAAGTCTTGCATCTTTGATACCTTTTTTATTAGACTTGTCCGACTTTGATAATCAGATAGTTGTATTTTTATGTCATACTGAGCTTGCGAAGTAACTATCCTATAAACTCAAATTATTGCAATCAGATGAAGAAATTAGTAATATCTGTCGATAGATTCTTCCTAAAGTCAGAATGACAGCAATAACTTGGATAAAGATTAAAGCCATATTTTTATAACTTATTGAATATCAATGGCGGACAAGTCTATTAAACTCACTCCAAGCAAATCCGCATTCATTTTAGGGCTTATCACAAATGGGCTAATTAAAAATAGATGGAAATTGCTGAATAAAACAAGCAAAATAAAAATCAGAGAGCTTGCCCTAAAATGGCGGCAAGCGTTTAGCTGACTTACTCTCATGGGTTGGATACGAATTTCCGAAAGACTGATTTCCTCTCATCAGTTCACAATTAGCAAACTCCAACCAAAACAAAAATGACATTTACTGTACTTGCAAAGATAGAATAGTTTGTGATTTTACTAATTGCTCATTTATTAAACAATAAATTGAAAATTAAACATTTATATTTTTGCAAATTGCCAATTCTAAAGTAATTTTGTGGATTGAGAAAAGACTTTGCAAGTCGGAATAGATATAAACTACTTGGAGGCGATGGCGTTGGCTAGGAATCCAATCAATACTATATAATAAATGTCAGAAGAGAACGAAGAAATCAACGGAGAGGAAAAAGAGGATAATATTCAGCAGGTGAGACCAGTTTCGGGAATGTACGAGGATTGGTTTTTGAGCTATGCTTCTTATGTGATTTTGGAGCGTGCCGTTCCTGCTATTCAGGATGGTTTGAAGCCTGTGCAACGCAGAATCCTCCATGCGATGAAGGAAATGGACGATGGACGTTTCAATAAGGTGGCGAATATTATCGGTAGCACCATGCAGTTTCACCCGCACGGAGATGCTTCGATTGGCGATGCGATTGTGAATTTGGGGCAGAAGGAATTAATGATTGAGACGCAGGGAAACTGGGGAGACACGCGAACGGGAGACCGTGCGGCTGCGCCAAGATATATTGAAGCAAGGCTTTCCAAATTGGCTTTGGAGATTATGTTCAATCCGCAGACTACGAATTGGCAGATGTCTTACGATGGCAGAAAGCGGGAACCAGTTACTTTTCCTTCTAAATTTCCTTTGCTGTTAGCACAAGGCGTAGAAGGAATTGCGGTTGGATTGGCCACCAAAATCCTTCCTCATAACTTTTGCGAGTTAATTGATGCTTCCATTGCTTTTCTGAAAGGCAAGAGTTTTAATCTTATGCCCGATTTTTACACAGGCGGAACGGCAGATTTCTCGAACTACAACGAAGGTTTGAGAGGTGGAAAAGTGCGAGTGCGAGCTAGAATGGAATCGCCCGACAGTAAAACATTGTTGATTAAGGAAATCCCGTTTGGCACAACTACAAGTAGCCTGATTGATTCGATTGTAAAATCGAACGATTCGGGTAAAATCAAAATTAAAAAGGTAGTTGACAACACGGCAAAGCATGTGGAGATTGAAATTATGTTGGCTGCTGGGCAATCTCCGGACGTAACGATTGACGCATTGTATGCTTTTACGGATTGTGAAGTTTCTATTTCTCCCAACTCCTGCATTATTATTGGAGACCGTCCGCACTTTTTGAGTGTGAACGAGATTTTGAGGAGAAATACAGACTCTACGGTGGAATTGCTCAAATTGGAGTTGCAAATTCGCAAAAATGAATTGTTGGAGAAAATGCTTTATTCTTCTTTAGAGAAAATTTTCATTGAAAACAGAATCTATCGAGATATTGAGGAGTGTGAAACTTGGGAAGCGGTAATCAAAACGATTGATAAAGGTTTAGAGCCTTATAAACCAGAATTTTATAGAGAAATTACCGATGATGACATTGTCAGATTGACGGAAATCAAAATCAAGCGTATTTCTAAATTCGATGCGTTCAAGGCAGATGAATTGATGCGCAAATTTGGAGACGAGCTGAAAGAAGTAGAACATCATTTGGCTAATTTGATTGACTTTGCCATTAACTATTTCCTAAATCTGTTGAAGAAATACGGGAAAGACAAAGAACGAAAAACGGAAATTTCTACTTTCGGAACGATTCAGGCTTCAAAAGTAGCGGCCAATAACTCCAAATTGTATGTAAACAGAGAAGAGGGTTTTATTGGATATGGATTGAAAAAAGATGAATTTATAGAAGATTGCTCGGATATTGACGATGTAATTGTTTTTACGAAAGATGGGAATTACACGGTTGTCAAAATCAAAGAAAAAGTGTTTGTTGGAAAAGATATTTTGTGCGCTGAAATCTATCGGAAAAATGATAAGCGTAAAGTCTATAACATGGCTTACTTAGATGGCGAGTCTGGAATTACCAGAGCCAAACGTTTCAGCATTTTGGGAATGACTCGTGATAAACCTTACGATTTAACCAAAGGCACAAAAGGCTCTAAATTATTGCATTTTAGTGCAAACCCGAACGGAGAGGCGGAAAGTATTGAGGTGAAATTGAGCAATAATTGCCGAGCAAAATCCAAAAGTTTTGAATATGATTTTGCCGATTTGGATGTAAAAGGTAAATCTTCTCAAGGAAATATTGTTACTAAATATCCAGTTCGTAGAGTGGATTTCAAAAAAGCAGGAAGCTCTACTTTGGATGCTCGCAAATTATGGTTCGACAATGCGGTTGGCAGGTTGAACTCTGATGAAAATGGCGTTTTCCTAGGAAAATTTGGGGCAGAAGACCAAGTTTTGGCAATTTACAACACGGGAGAATATGAGTTGACTAATCAGGAAATTACCAATAAATATGATGCGAAACAGCTCATGTTCATTGGTAAACTCAATCCGAACGATGTGATTTCTGCTATTTATTCCGATGGCAAATCTGATACGTATTACTTGAAGCGTTTCCATATTGAAACTACTACACAATCCAAGAAATTCGGATTTATTAGTGAGGAAAAAGGCTCTGAATTGCTATTTGTTTCAAATGCTTCCAAACCTGTTGCGGAAATTACCTTCAAGCAAAAAGGTAACAAGCACGAAGTTGATATTTTCGATTTAGAGGAATTAGAGTCTGTAAAAGGATGGAAATCAGTTGGTTGTAAATTGACAGTTTCCAAAGTAGTGAAAGCGAGGTTACTGTCTTCTGGTTCGGAATCGGAAGAGGAATTGGAGAAGAGGAAACAGACGGAGTTGTTTTAGGTAATAGAATTAACTCTATTACACAATTTTATATAAGTCCAGTTGCTGTCAGATTTCATAACATTGTTATGGAACCTGACATTTTTTTTTCTAAAGAGGCAATTATTTTTTGTGCTTTAAGTAAAAATTGGTTTTCAATATTTTGCTTAAAGCACCTATGTTTACTTTGCAAACGCCTCTAAGTTCTTGTCTTTACTGCTATCAAAAACTCGAATGGCAACCACATTTGCCTCCGCAGTTTTTTCTCCATCTACAAACGCATCGCAAGTCATCACTACCTTTTTACCTTTGGCTTCAATTACTTTGGCTCGGAGTTCAATGGGTTTGGTGTTGGAGGTAGGGCGGAGGTATTTTACGGTAATTGTTCCCGTGGCATATCTGTATTCTGGAAATGAATCCAAGCTTCTTTCCTCTGTTTTGTAAGCAAAAGCCATAGCAGTCCCCATACAATGGCAATCTACCAAAGTCGCTAAAACTCCGCCATTCATCAAGCCTTTCCAGCCATGATATTTTTCCTCAGAATCCCATTTGCAAACTGCTTCCTCGCCTTCCCAATAGCTTTTTATGTGTAATCCATCAGGGTTATCATTTCCGCACCCAAAGCACACATTACCGTGCATAAAGTCTTGGAAATATTCCTTCTCTAAGTTTTCTGCCTTGTTTTTCATCTTGATTAAGCTGTTTTCGGTTTCCGCAATTTACATCAATATCTAAATGATTTTGTCTTTAGGTTTGTTTTTTTATTTCAATCTCTTAATACATGATAAAACTTGAAAATGAATCCTCGGGAATGGGCTGAAAGTCCTTCCCGATAGTCAAAGATTAAAATGCCTAAACTGGAAAATATCATTGACTAAATTTCAATCTAAACAAACACAAAAAACTCTCCCCGAAAGTAATTCGAGGAGAGTTTTTTTAAACTAAAATTTATCAATGGTAAGCAAATTATTTCATTGCTTTCAAATCGAATTTGATTCCCATGTTGTCATTGATGATTTTGTCTGCTGCCAAGTTCTCGAAAGCAGAAAATTTAGGAGAGTTGAATTCAACTCCAAACTCAGTTCTGTCAACATCAAAGCTAGAAGCAATAGAGATTCCTCCTTCCATTCCACCAACATTTGCCATAAATTCGATAGGTTTAGTAACTCCTTTCAAAGTTAAATCTCCCATGATTTTGTGCGTTGCATCAGCATTTCCTTCCAATTTCTCAGAACCAGTTACTGTGAACATTGCTTTAGAAAATTCTTCTGTGTTGAAGAAGTCTGCCGTTTTCAAATGACCTTCCAATTTCGCTTTTTTCTCAGCATCATCCACAATATCAGTACATTCCAGAGAAGTCATGTCAATTGTGAAGTTACCTTCAGAGATTGCTCCATCGGCAATTGTGAACTGACCTTCAGAAATTTTCATAGTTCCTGTGTGCCCGTAAGCCACTTTTTTACCTTCCCACATCAATTGGCTATCTCCAGCCAATTTGTAAGTTCCGTCAACAGATGCTACTTCTTTTTTAGTAGTATCTGCAACTTCAGTATCATCACCTGCTTTTTCTTTACCTCCACAAGCTACAAGAGAAATTGCCAAAAAGAAGGCAAAAAAGATGTTTAATTTTTTCATTTTGAATTGAATTAGGGTATTAAGAAATAAATTCACAAATCAACAAACGTCAATCGCCTGTCTTAGTTCCGCAAAAGTACAGAAATATTTGTATCTACAAATTTATATTCGCCACTTGTCAAAAAAAGATAATAAGTAATTGGTAGCATTGCTATATTTAACGCTCTTACCTATTTTGCGGAGGTATATAAAAAATCACAAAATAACATTCTCAAATCTAAATTTAAACATGGAAATCAAATTTAATTCCGATAAAGAAGCTGCAGATGCGTTGGCTGTTGTATATCAAACCCTCACCAAGGAAATAGGAAATGTAATTGTCGGGCAAGAAGAAGTAGTAAAATTGGTCCTGACATCTATTTTTTGCCAAGGTCATTGCCTTTTGGTCGGAGTCCCAGGGCTTGCTAAAACCTTGCTCATTCAAACCGTTTCCTCCGTGTTGGATTTGAATTTCAACCGAATCCAGTTTACACCAGATTTGATGCCTTCCGATATTTTGGGAGCGGAGACGATGGATAAAGACCGAAATTTCAAATTCATTAAAGGCCCAATTTTCGCCAATATCATTTTGGCAGATGAGATTAACCGAACTCCACCAAAAACGCAAGCTGCCTTATTGGAAGCTATGCAAGAGCGTTCAGTTACCACAGCAGGGCAGCAATTCAAGCTAGATGAGCCATTCTTCGTGTTGGCAACTCAAAACCCGATTGAGCAGGAAGGAACTTACCCGCTTCCCGAAGCACAGCTCGATCGCTTCATGTTCAATATCTACTTGGATTACCCAAGCTACGAAGCCGAAGTGCAGATTGTAAAAAACACCACTTCGGATGTGAAACCCAAAGCAGAGAAAATCATGTCTGCCGAGGAAATTATCTACTTCCAACACTTGGTAAGGCGAGTCCCTATTGCCGACAATGTAGTAGAGTATGCAGTCGGATTGGTCAATAAAACTCGCCCAGGTAGAGAAGGTGCGGCAGAAGATGCAAACCTTTATCTTGATTGGGGAGCAGGACCAAGAGCTTCCCAGAACTTGGTTTTGGCAGCTAAATGCAACGCGCTTCTGAACGGGAAATACTCGCCAGACATTGAAGATGTACAGAAAGTTGCTATTCCAATTCTCCGCCACAGAATTGTTCGCAACTTCAAGGCAGAAGCAGAAGGTATTGGAATTGAGGAACTTGTAGGCAGATTACTTTAACCCAAAAAACATCACAAAAGCCCAATTTTTCGATTTGCTTTGAGAAATTGGGCTTTTTTTTATTAGTTGGATTTCACAAGTTCCGAGCTGATGAATGGCTACGATTCTCCTTCGCGATTGTAAATTTTTCGCCTAAGTACATGACAAAAATAGTTTAATTCTCCTATTGATTGGATGGTAGTGTTTGACTAAAGTATGGAATCATTTTGGGGTTCTATCATTATCAAATTTCATTTCATCAAGTCTATTTGTAGCTTCTTCAAGATTGTCAACATAAATATTAATTTCAAATCCTTTTTCAGTTGTCTCAATGAAAAGAACAAGAGCGGTACAAATTCCAAAAAAACAATCAGCAAAAAAATTTCCAATATAATCAAAGTCTGATTTTTGATTTCCAATTCTCTCTAACTTTAGTTGCATTTTGTATTCATTAAGGTCTAATGTTTTTTCATCTTTTCCCCCTGAAGTTGTCTAAAGTAAATTTGATGTAACTTTTCTTTCTAATATCGTTAAAAAACCAAGCATATTCATGCTGAACCAGTTTCTTGTGTTCTTCTCATATCTTGTCATGAGAGCCTTCTGCCCATCTATCCACGCAAATG
>JBLIFI010000116.1:0-10879 GCA_047633715.1 Flammeovirgaceae bacterium | reverse complement strand
TGCACACCGAAGTCGCTACTGACAAGCATTTTCCCATCTTTCTTCATTAAAAGATAGCGCATATACTCACTTCGTAATCCTTTGGAGAACCTCACAAAATCTTTTCCATCGTACCTGATAAGTCCTGCATCGGTGGCAATCCAGACGAAACCGATTTCATCTTGCACAATGGAACGAATGCTGTTGGTAGGAAGTCCGTTTTGTATAGTGTATTGAGTTACCTTGAATTGGTTGGCATTTACCAATTGGACAAAGAATAAAACCAGCAATATTGAAACAGAATATTTTGCTAAATGTCTAAATTTCATTCTTTAGTAAGTGAATATAGGTTGCCTGTTGTCATTCCTGCTCTCCAAAACATACCATTCGGGAGAATAAATAGTGTAGAAAATGAAAAATTCTTCAAACCCATAAAGGTAATAAAGAAGCACCAAACTTACGAGTGAATTATGGCTACGAATAGAAATACTTACTAATTTGACTTTAATTAGTACAAGAAATGGGGTGGATTTGGAATAACAAGTCAGATAACCATCATCCGCCTTTCAATCGGGTAATATTAGGCTGGGCATTATGCTTCGGCTTTCCGCCAATGGGAACTCCAAAAAAAGCAACTGCCTTGTTGTATTGATTGGTCACGTAAATTACCATATTGTTATTGAACGATTTGCTTTTCACAATCTGAATATCAATTGAGGTATTATGTTCTTGTTGCGTAACTGGGTGCTTGCTCGATGCCCAAACATTATCTCCTGAAACTTTTGCTTTTTCTCTGAATTTAGAAACCGAATAGAGCAAGATGCTACCGTCTCCATCCGAATCAAAATTATGTTGCTGTATTGAAATTACATTTTCAGTTACGTAAGGGTAAATATGCATGATTGATCCTGAACTGCTAGCCATTCTTATGGAATATTCGTAAGTAAAACCATTCAGGCCATCCACAGGAAGGTTTTCATCTGGGCTTGTGCTTACAAAATAATGGTACAAGTTTCCATCGTCTCCACTCATACCATCAGCAATGATTTTGAAAACATAGCCTTTCATCTGAAATTGCTCGCTAATTTCTCCTTCTTTCGGGTTGAAAGGCCCGAAAGTGTGCCATTTTCCATCGTGTTGTTCAGAAACACCAAAAGTTTTGGAAGCTAGCAAAGAACCACTATGGTAATTCCCCGTTGGGTTAAACCCTTGTGCATCTTTATTGGAGTGCACTCCTTGGCCACCATACACCGAAAAGCGCGTTTTTGTATCGAAATCACCCTTGTTCTCATCTAATTTCCCACCTGTGTCAGGATCAAAAACTCGTATGTAAAATCGCTGTGTGTAGGTGTGGGGAAGTATGAAAAAGAAGGTTTGACTAAAATCATCGTCTCCCCAGGAAGGATCACCTCCTTTACCGAATGTGATTAGCTGTCCAATATTTTCTTCCTCACTAGGAAACCTTTGTCCATAAGTAAATGGACTGATAATCAAAACATAAGCTATCAGTATAAAGAAAGATATTGAAAGTTGTTTTTTTCTAGTCATAATAGATTTTCATATTGCTTGTGATTGCTCAGCTTCAATAGACTCTTACTTTTTGCATTCCACATATCCATTTTTTTTTCCCCTCCCCATTTTGCCCTTCTATAATCATTCGGATTTCATAGTTTCCTGCCTTTTCATATTGATGATGCACAAGTGGGTTCATTTCCCTACATTCAAAATTCCCGTCTCCAAAATTCCAGTAATATTTTTTTATCTGGAATGAGTTATCAATAAAAGCTTCACTTGCATCGAAATAGAACTGCTTGTTTTCTAGCTTCTGGATACTAAAAATTGCGAAATTGGAAATGTCCACTTCATGATAAGTAGTGTCAGTTACCTGTATTTTGCCAATATATGATTTTGCCAAAAGCGTAATTGTGTACTTTCCGTAACTTTTATAGCAATGCTGGATTTTTTTTCCTGTTTTCTTATTTCCGTCCCCCATCAGCCAAGTGAAAATGGTAGTTGGAGAATTAGGGGAAAGTGAGTTTGTCAAATCAGCATTGATGCAATAGAATTCCTTATCATATATTTCGCATTTTCCAGTATATTCTGTAAAAATCATCTCGGCATTACAGCCGTTTTGAGAAACAGCAGAAAAACCAAAAGCAAGTAGTCCAGAAATCAAAATAATTGAGTTCCGAAAAGAGGCTCGCTTGAATTTTAATCTTGATAGAATCATTTTCTACAAATTATAATCAATTATAGTGCAACCTTCACTCAAAAAAAATTTGTGAATCACAACAATTGCAAAGCAAGATTTAACAAATCGTAATGAAAAAATCTCACCTCCTAATTTAGGAAATGAGATTTTAAATGGATGATTTATCCAAATCAATCTTTGATGAAAGGGTAATCTTCTTGTACATAAACATCTGTATAGATTTCTGTAGGTTCTGGCCAAGGAGATTCCTCAGCAAAATCTACACACTCCTTTACAAGTTCCTTCGTTTTTTTCTCAATCGCTTTCAACTCTTCCTCCGTAGCATATTTCTTTTCGAGAATTACGCTTCTTACTCGCTCAATCGGGTCTTGTGCTTTTTTCTCAGAAAGTTCTTCTTTGGTTCTGTATTTCGCTGGGTCAGACATGGAGTGTCCTTTGTAACGATAGGTTCTGAACTCTAACAAAGTTGGGCCTTCGCCACTTCTTGCTCTTTCGGCAGCTTCGGCAACGGCAACATGCACATTTTCTGCACTCATCGCATCTACTGGGCGAGAAGGCATATCGTAGCTTTCTCCCAAAGTATGCAAATCAGTTACATTAGAAGTTCTTTCTACGGAAGTTCCCATGGCATAACCATTATTCTCAATCACAAAAATAACTGGTAGTTTCCAAGTCATTGCCATATTCAAGGCTTCATGAAAAGCTCCCTGACGAACTGCACCATCTCCCATGAAACAGATACAAAGATTTTTTGTGCCATTATATTTCTCGGCAAAAGCCAAACCTGCTCCTAGAGGCACTTGTCCGCCCACAATTCCATGCCCGCCAATGAAATTGACTGACTTATCGAATAGGTGCATAGAGCCGCCTTTTCCTTTTGAGCAACCTGTGGCTTTGCCATAAAGCTCCGCCATAATTGCTTTTGGGTCAGAGCCTAAGGCCAACGGATGCCCGTGGTCTCTGTAAGCAGTAATCCATTTATCATCTTTTCCTAAAGCAGTTGCTGCGCCAGAAACACAGGCTTCTTGCCCTATATAAAGATGGCAGAAACCACGAATTTTTTGTTGCCCGTAAAGTTGCCCTGCTTTCTCTTCGAATTTCCTTATTAAATACATATTCTCGAACCAGAACATATAGTTCTCTTTCGAGAAGGTTTCTTTTTCCGATTTCTTGGAAGATTTAGCCATATTGTTGAATTATTGAGTTTTATGAAGCGGTAATCAAACTATGAAATCCACATACTTCTTTAAAGTTGTCTTTTGTTGATACTTTAAAGCTAAAGCAATTTTACACCCTATTTGTTTGAGTTAACAAATATGCTATAAAATTGTGTAAATCCTAGGAAATGCTTTGCGAAAACGAATGTGGAGATTGTTTTGAAGTTATAAACTTATGCAGTTTTTTATAGTTATGCCTTGTAGTCAACTTCGCAACTAGCCGTCCGCATTTAATTTTGGGGAAACTAAATTGGAATAAACTCTGGAGTTTAATAAAATTGGGTTGGAGTAAAAGGCGTTCAAATTGGTGTGCCACTCCCCAAAATTGGCGGCATGCAATTGACTGGCTTGACTCTCAGGAGTTAATGGCGAGTTTCATAAATACTGATTTCTGCTCATCAATGAACAAATTGCGAAATCCAACAAAAAAAACAGTTTCATACTGTGTAACATGAGTTACAAATATGCCTATAGTGCTAGACAAAAGTGAATCGCTGGCAGAGTCCGTAAGTCCTGCCAGACGTTGAACGGCTTTAACACCAATCTTCGGCAGGGTTTTCTGGGAGTCGCCATCGACACCGCTGCCGAGGTCTCGTTTTTTTGAAATGTCTAGCATTATAAAATATGCCCTTATAAATTTAAAACCCCCGACATCTTTGAGATGTCGGGGGTTTTACTCAAGAATTTGCCTTGAGAATGAAGTTTTTAAGCCTCTGAACATTCTGCTCCGAAAAATCTCTTTATGCCTGCACCAACTCCAGCCAATCAAATGAAAATTCCAAGAATTTAACAAAGGGAAGCCTTTCGCTAATTCTATAATAGTATAAACTTAAGAGTTGATGCAATAGAATAAGAAAAAAGATAAAAACAAGTTATGTATATAGCCACATTCATACTCTACCCAGCAGTTCCCACTTTAGATTTTCAGTACGAAAAAAAATGTTTTTTTTGTTTTCCGTGTCAATCCGTGTGCGAAGTCAGTCTGGGTCGGCACACCGATTCCAATCACGCTAGAACGTCAAAATTAGAGCGCAAAATCCTAGAAATATAAAGATTAAGCCTGATTTAATTCTAAAGCGGGAACTGCTGAACTCTACCCGACCGATTTTACAAAAATTTGATTTTTAGATGCTTATAAATTAGAGCTTTTTGAATTCCCTCGAACCCTCAGATTCGAGGTCTGCCAGAATTGAGCCGACATGGAATGAATCCTAGCAGACAAAACAACCTTTTTCGTATTTCAAAATGAAAACAGTAGGTTAGAGTACCAAATTCATTAGGGCATTACGTAATCTTCCCATTGTTGAATAGGGAAAGTGCCTGATTTTCCCATTTCCAAAATACTTTCCATGAATACTTCCCCTTTCCCATAATCTCTTTTAATATTGCAAGTTAACAAGTGAGATACCTCTAATTTCTCCTATCTAACTTCTAATATCTTAAAAACTATGAGTGCAACTATCATTTCTTTCGCTACGCAAAAAGGCGGTTCGGGTAAAACCACTTTGCTAATGCTCACGGCTGCGGCCTTGCATAACAGGACAGGCAAGAAAGTTTTGGTGGTCGATTCTGACCCACAACGCTCTGTAAAGGAAATCTCCAAGCAAGAAGAACAAACCGATAAAGACAAAAAAGGCTATGATGTTTTTGCTTTCAATTGGTTTCAGCCAAACCCAGAAGTGAATTTTGAGAAGGTTTTGAAACTGGCAGAAGAAAAGTATGACGTAATTCTGATGGATGTACCTGGGAATTTACGAAGTAAAGAGCTGTATTTCAGTATTTTATTTTCGGATATGGTGATTGTCCCCATCGTAGCAAGCACGCTAGACATCAATGCAACCATGACTTTTTTAGAAAGACTACCTGAGTTGAAAGAAAAACAAGGCGGTACTTTAGAAGTATATGGAGTCATCAATAAAAAAGACGGAACGATTGAACATAAAAACCTACACAGATTAGCTGGAATTGGAGGGATGGAGATTTTCTACTCGCCTGTTTCTAGTTTTGCTCGCTACAAACGTGGCGTTTCCACCAAGAATGATATTGCCGACCCAAAAGATGCTGAAGATGAATTCAATCGTTATTTCGATGAATTTAGATCGAAGTGTTTCTTTTAAAATATCAGTAAAAAACTTATTTCCCACTATCAAAAGACCTTCTTAGGAACGGGGAATAAATAAATGCGTGTTTTGTCGCAGTTTATTTTTGAGGCTAGTTTAGGCAAAAAAGTTTGGCATAGCACCGCTACGGCAAACTTTTTTAACGAAAAATAGCCCAAAAAGAAACAAGAGAAAGTAGCATCTTATTTAATTTCAGTTCCTAAGAGATTTCTCTCTAAGAAGGTCTTTTGGTGAACACTAAAACATCAAGCGTTTACTTCTTCGTAATTTTCATTCTGGCATTTCCTTTTACATTGGAAATTTCCAAAATATACATTCCAGATGCCTTTGTAGATAAATCCAAACTAGTGGAATTTACATTGGAAACTGTCTTTTCTGAAATCAATTCGCCAACCATATTGTAAACTCTCAATTGGGTTTCCCCTTTCAAGGTTTCTGAGAAGGAAACCTCTGTTTTTCCTTCAGTTGGGTTTGGATATAGATTCGTGATAGATTTCAGCCAATTATCGGAAATTGCTGTGATTCCGACCGCTTCGGAAATCGTTTGGCAACCGTGTAGCTTCCTCCATTTGCCACTTGAATAGTTACGCCTTTCTGGCTTTCTAGTTCCAGCCCGTTCAAATACCATTGAAAAAAGCCTTCTGAGCTATTTGGCACATTGGCTTGCAAAGTAGCATCGTCTATGATGGAAACAAAAACTGGCGTGACTTCCGATTTCTGAACGGCTATTTCGTTGGAGAACACAGAACAATCATCAGTGTCTGTTGTCAGTACTTTATAAGTTCCTATGCTATTAAATGTAAAACTGGCATCTGCAGCTCCGAGAACTTTAGCACCATTTCTGAACCAAGCATATTTTTGCGTGGAAATAGGATTCGCTACTCTCAAGTCAACAATTACTGCCTCATCTCCACAAATAGTTGGGTTGGTTACTGAAACGATTGATTGAGACGATTCTGAATCACAAAGTAACTCCACAGAAGTGTAATAACTTGTAATTGTTAGGCTGATGTTTTGGGAACTTCCCAATACCTCGCAATAGTAAACCCCAATATCTCCAATCTTCATACTACCTATTGTATAAGTTGAGTCGGTTTCCTCTTCTATTTCCTCGTCATTTTTGTACCATTTGTATGTGGCAGTTTCATTGCCAAAAAGCTCAATTACATGGATGAAAAGTAATTGTAGAATTGAGATTGGTATTTGCGTAATCAATTGCATAACCTAAAGAGCCGATGGGATAGCCAGTTTGTGTAGCAGGCGCTACATTTCTAACCAAAGTTGGGTTGATAATGTAAGGCTCAGAGAATTCGGAAGTATTAACACTTCCTTCATTATCAATTGTTTGGATAGCCGTAAGTGTCTGGATTGAGAGACTACTTAATGTGTCTTGAAATATTGAAGGAACATTAAAAATCCATTCTCCTGCACCGCTAATATCAACTACAACAGCACTTCCCAGAAAGCCCCTCCCCTCTCCTAGCGAATCGGCAAAGACTTCAATAATTGCTCCTACGGTTCCTGTTCCTGACACAATAAAGCTTTCTGAATCATCATAGTTCTCAATAGTTGGAGGTTCAATTCCTCCATTAACTGCTGAGTTTTCAAATACAATCCCTCTAAATCCATTTGCATTATTATAGATTAAATTTTGAATGAGTATATTTTCGGAAGAACCGTCTGCCAGAGAGATTCCCGAAATGGAATTGCCCGTAATTATGTTACTTGAATAAGCACTTCTCTCGGCATCAAGAAACATTCCCACGTTTTGCCTTGTGGAGAGTACCCCAGAAGTGTCTTTGCCAAGGGCGCATCTCAAAATGTCGCACACTAAAAAAAAACATACGCTGGCAGAGGTTGAAAACCCTGCCAGACGTTGGGTTTATTAGAAATCTGACATTCATAATGCTCCATTATTTCATTTAAAAAGTGCATTTTAATTTATTGCGACAAAATGAGATGCGCCCCTTTGCCAATTAGATTTCCGTTGATGGAGGAATTTTCCATGTTCAAAGCCATGCCTGCTGAACCGAAATCATAAATAATATTGTTGTTAATGAAAAGGCGAGTTACTATCTTTCCCGTAGCATCGATAGAAATCCTATCATCAGTTATTTCTTTTGGTTCTAATATATAAATTGTTTCATCTGAGATTTCGAAAACAACTTCATCTAGACTTGGGTCGCTATTTACATCTGCAACAGCTTGTGAAAATGACCCTGGGCCATCTAACTCGGTGTTGTAAACATGACCAAGCAATAATTCTCTGACTTCAAAGTTATCGAACGCCATGCCCACTTTGCCTGAGTTAGACTGACCGAAGAAAAGGATTTGGAACTGGATGTTCGATTTATCTACCGAACCTTCGTCTACTCTAAGTAAGTCTCTAAAATTGATTGCTATAGATTTACTTTCCCAATCTATAAATCCACCCCAAATAGGAGTTCTGTCCTCTTCACCTCCTTCATCCTCCTCCCCTACAAAGTAGTAGTTATACCAACTATCAGAAATTGAACTAGTTAACTCATATTCCTCATCATCTATAATTAGATACATAGCTGCTGCATCTAAGGTTTGAGGCATTTCCCCGCTACCAATAGTTTCTCCATCAAAAAGCAAGTCAAAACTCACTATAATATTATCGCTTGAATAAGCGCTCAAATCCAAAAAAGGACTTCTAATGGCTGATCGCTCCACAGGAATGAAAAAATTATTGGCACTAGTTGCAATCACTCCACCACTTGCCAAATCGGTGCTATTGAATGGTGCCAGATTTGATAAATCGGTTTGCTCCCAAGAGTTGCCTGCCGACTGATCAAAGAGATGGGGAACCCAACCAGCAAGGTCTGTGTCAAAAGTTTCTGAGTATGAATCTCCACCTGCAACTATAACTATTTCCATTACATTGATTGTAGCGAACAAGGTGTCATTGCTATTGTCTGAATCAATTCCTGTTTCTGTCCAAGCTTTTAAATCGTAAGACCCGAGTGCCGTGAATGTGATTGGATTGGTAAACGCGAAGCCACCGAAGAAAGTATTAAGATCTTCTGTTCCAAAATCCTGTAAGTCTGTAGCTATAATGCTCACTCCATCCGAAAGCTCATAGTGTATTTTAATGTCGTGAACGCTTTCTGTCCCGTAACTAGTTACTCCTACATTTAAAATATAATCTATACTCGACTCCGCATCAAGTTTGCCAACAAATTCAGATGACTGCAACTCGAAGACTCCAATGTCATTCTCATAAGGAGCAGTGACGTTGACATTATCTAGCATGAAATATCCTGCATCTGCCCCCTCCCATCTAAACCTGACTTTCATTTGGTCATGCCAAAGCGAAGTAGGTATGTTAGCACCCAAACCATTTGTAAATCCGACTGTTGGACTTTGGAGTTCCAAAATAGTAATCCAGTTTAATGTAGAGTTCAGAACTTCAACCACTATTTTTCCTCCAGCAATTCCTTCAAACTGATAGTGGAAATTTACGAAGATATATGCGTATCCAGGATTTGAGCCATCAAATTCTGGAGATTCCAATGCGATATTTCTCGATTGCCCAACTCCCGCAAATTCTCCAGCATCGAATATGGCATAAGGTGCCAAAATCACACCTATATCATGAATAGTTCTTGTTGGAGAGTTTCCAAAAAAAACAACTTGGTCTGAATTGCCATCAATATTGTTGATAGTCCAGCCAGAAGGTGGTACAAATATGGTCTCCTCAATTATTTCCGAGAAATCTTCTTCAAGTAAGTTCTGCCCAAAAGAAATAAATTGGAAAGATGCCAACACCAAAAGTGCCACACCTCTGAGGAATAGGAGTTGCGTATTCATTAGTTTATAGTTTGTCTTCACTAAAGCAGTAATACTCTAGTGAACAAAAATACGCATTTTTGACAGATGTGAAATCCAAACTTGAGTAAGTGCAAAAGAATCGTGGAAATATGACAGGATTTGGCGAGTATTCGTTGCAAGAGAACATAAAGCCAAGATGCATATCCGACTTTAGCTAATTGTACAATTCTTATTTCTGCCTCAGCCTCTTTGCGCTGTAGTTGTCTCAATCACATCGCTTATGCTCAAATTCTGTACTGGAGATGAGTCGTAGTAAAAAGAATCAACTGGCTATGCAACCTTTTCCAAATCCTGCTTTCCTTAACTTAACTATTGGCACTTTGCCAATGGAGTTGAATGTCAAATTAAAACCGAGAAGCACTATGAAAAAGTTAAGTTTATTATCCGTCCTATGTATATTGTTGTGCCAAATTTCTTTTGCGCAGAAAACCGAAATGCGAGATGCAGGCAGTTTTTCTGAAGTTAGCATTAGCGGAGGTTACTATGTGATTATGAAGCAAGGAAATTCCACTTCCGTCAAACTGGAAGGAGATGAAGATGATTTAGAGAAAATTGAAGTAATCAATGAATCTGGCAAGCTAATTATCCGAAGCAAGAGGCATAAAAAAGGTCGTGGTTGGAATGATTATAAAATCGGGCGAGTAAATATTGAAATTGTCTATTCCCAATTAAAGGAATTGATTTCCTCTGGCTCATCGAAAATCAAAGTAGAATCTACTATCAAAACTAACCGTTTGAAATATACGGGAAGTGGCTCTGGAGAGATAGATATGAAAATAGATGTAGAAAATTTATCTGTTTACCTCACAGGTTCTGGAGATTTGAACGTAGATGGCAAAGCCAAAGAATCTAGCTATACAATTACGGGGTCTGGAGATATTTATGCCAGCAACATGAAAACCAACACAGCCGATGCTAAAATCACAGGCTCAGGAAGCATGAAAATCAATGTTTCCGAAAGAATAGAAGGCAGAATAACTGGTTCTGGCTCAATCAGATACAAAGGAGACCCAAGGCAATCTGTAAAAATAACAGGTTCCGGCTCTGTGAAATCAATGAATTAAGAGTTTTATATTCCAACGTCTGAGATAGTAGCGTGTTTCTGCCTTATGGGCAGTGAACGCTACTTGTTCTTTTTCAGTTTTGTAATCAGGTGAGTGCCATTGTCGGCAAATTCAGATTTGAGTTTAATGCAACTGTAGTAAACTCAAAGATAGCAAGCCCTGATTTTTTACGAAAAAAAACGCTAGAATATGATTAAAAGAGGTTTTTAAATAACTTGCGTTTATGACTTGAATGTAAGTATAATACAATGGCTGACAATGCACAAACTCCAAAAAAATGTCTGAACTGCGGGAGCAGTAATTTGGATAATGGAAGAACAACCTCCTTACAACACACCCTTTTTTATCGCTCAGAAAGAGCTAAAGACCAAGGTTTTTGGGGAAGACACAAGTTTGGGGAGTATGATTTAGAATCTGCCCTATGTTTGGATT
>JBLIFI010000115.1:0-10900 GCA_047633715.1 Flammeovirgaceae bacterium | reverse complement strand
ACGAAACCAAAAATGCTTTAGAAAACATAAAATGCAAGCAATTGAGGTTAGTGAAAAGACCTCCGAAAGCCGCCTAAAAAAAAGTAAAAAAGGCAATGAACTTTTTACGCCCGATTGTACAGCCTAATTTACATCCAATAAGTATTGCTCTATATTCACAGAAAAAATACGTATCCAAGGTGTCTAAAAAGCATAAAATAGATACTTACAAATAAGTACATAATAGTAGGATTTTTTCATGCAAAAAGCAAACTGGTTATTCTGAACTTGCAAATAAAAATCAAATAATAGTGTGTATCACGATTTTAATTGTATAGAAGAACAGTTCTAAAGAATTACCGTACCACAGCTCTCGGGCGCATCTCATTTTGTCGCAAGCTAGAAAAACAGTTTTTCAGATATGCCTATACAAGTGAATAAAGCAACATCATTGAATCTCAACAAGCCTGTTTTTATTTAGCGTGACATTTTGAGATGCGCCCCTAAACCCTTTACTTCATGACTTCTCACAAAAAAACACTCTTCTGCTAATTGCCATAAAAGGTCTCGCAAAATAATATAAGAAAAACCATTTTTTAGGAAGTTTCAATCTTTCCCAATCCTGTGGGCTCGTTCTAAATCGGTGTAGGCATTCTAGCTTATATCTCCAACCACTTTTAAGTTGCATCAAGTTCTTCGTAATTCCCCAAATATTCTCTTCAACTCCTGGCGCAGAAGCTGATTCATCTGAGAGAATTGACTCTCGACTTCTTTGGAGAACCATTTGGAATGTTTTGTCTTCTTTTCCAATAGATTTAGTTAATTCGGTTAGTTTGTAACCAAAAAACTCATGGCAAAGGCACAGCCCACTCAACAGAGAACGATGGTTTCCATTGTTGTGTAATTCTCGCAGAATATTGTCTAAATCAAAATCTACTTTCTGCAATAAATAGAAAATATCTCTAAGCCAAAATAGCCTAAACCATTGGTGTTTTGCCCCATGTGTACATAAATAAAGGAGTTGATTTTCATCTGAAAGTGTAGGAATTTCCACTCCGCCAAGTTGAACAGGCTTGATGCTTTTCCAAATCTCACTTTCATTTTTAGGGAACAAAGATTTTGGGGCGACTAACTTCCAGTGCAGTTCTACCTTTACTCTGGTTTTCGAGTTGAAATAAGGTAGTTCATGGCTGATTTGTGAAAAGGCTTTCTTTTCGCTATCATTAAGCTGCGCAAAGGGAGTTTCGGAAGTGTCTTCAAATCCTATTTCCGTCAATAATTTGTCTGTTCGAGCCAAGTCGCCTTGCTGCACCAAAATATCCAAGTCGCTCGATTGCCTCAAAGATAGCTCCCTGAAAATATATTGTGCCAAAGCAGGGCCTTTCAAAGAAATCCACTCTATCTTTTCTTCTCCAAATCTATTGCCAAGTAAGATTAATTGTTGGCACAACTGCAAATTTCTGAAAGCTATATTTTGAGCATTTCTAGAAAGTTTTTCTACAAAAATTTCTGGGAATTTTTCTTTGCTTTTGAAGACTGCTTTATTCAATGTACCCACCAGCCGATGTCTTCTTGAAAGGTGGAGCAATTCATCAAAATCAATATTTTCTGAAGCCTCAAATTCGGATTGTGTACAAACAGCCAATAAGAAATTTAATTCTTGTTGTGGCTTTGGTTTTAAACTTAAATTGAGGGGCAAAGGTGATTCAATTTGCATAAAATAAGGTGTCGATATTTTGCTGGGATTATAATATGTGCTGACTTAGGAACGGAAATTAAATAAGATGCTACTTTCTCTTGTTTCTTTTTGGGCTATTCTTCGTTAAAAAAATTTGCCGTAGCGGTGCTATGCCAAACTTTTTTGCCTAAACTAGCCTCAAAAATAAACTGCGACAAAACACGCATTTATTTATTCCCCGTTCCTTAGGAACGGAAAATAAATACACATTTCCTCTTGTTTCTTTTTGGTTCGGGACACGCTGTCTATTCTTCGTTAAAAATTTCGCCATAGCGGTGCTATGACTGCAATTTTAGTCCCGGCCGGGAACGGCTAAACTAGCTAACGTAGCCCGACCTCAAAAATAAACTGCAATAAAACAGTGTCTTATTTAATTCCCGTTCCTTAGCTCAACAAAAGTAGAGATAAGTAGCCAAAAAGATTGCATACCATGGGTTTCAATTGTGAAAGCTTCAAAACCCTACTTCTTAATGAGTGGAAAAACAATCTATAAGTTACAGAGCAGACCTAAAAGCTTCTCAAATCCTTCATTATATTGCAATCAAAACTTACTCAATCCAACAACTCGAAACATGAGAAAAATTACTTTACTAGCATTCCAAAAACTAAATTTCTTTGCACGGTTTTATTCTAATAACCATCTAATTGAATCGCATTTGAAGTTCACTTATTTCGCTCTAGTCGCACTAGTATTATCCTTCGTGCTTATTTTCCCCAGTTTGGCGCAGAAACAAAAGAAAAAAGGGGAGATGGGGAAAACAACTTCAACAGAAATAGGCTACGATTCAAAGCTTTATAACTCTATCGCTTGGCGGAATATCGGCCCTTTCCGTGGCGGGCGTTCTTGCGCAGTAACTGGTGTGTCGGGGAAACCAAACTTGTTCTACTTCGGTTCAACGGGCGGTGGAGTTTGGCGAAGCAAAGATGGTGGTGGAAGTTGGGAGAATATTTCCGATGGCTTTTTTGGTGGTTCAATTGGCTCAATTGCTGTGAGCGAGTCAGACAATAATGTGATTTATGTAGGCGGTGGCGAAAAAACCGTGCGTGGAAATGTTTCCTACGGTTATGGAATGTGGAAAACTACCGATGCTGGAAAAACGTGGACACAAATCGGATTGAAAAAGTCTCGACACATTGGCAGAATCAGAATCCACCCGAAAAACCCTGATGTTGTGTATGCAGCCGTGATGGGAGATTTGTACAAATCGAGCGAAGTGCGTGGCGTGTATAAATCGGTAGATGGTGGAGTGAACTGGAAGAAAGTGCTTCATGCCAACGACAATACTGGTGCAGTAGATTTAGTGATTGACCCAAGCAACCCACGGAATTTATACGCTTCCACTTGGAGAATCCGCAGAACGCCTTATAGTTTATCGAGCGGTGGAGAAGGTTCGGGACTTTGGAAAAGTACAGATAGCGGAGAAACTTGGGCAAATATTTCCGAAAATGAAGGTTTGCCAAAAGGAGTTTGGGGAATAAGCGCAGTAACAGTTTCACCTGTGAATTCGGAGCGAGTTTGGACAATTATTGAAAATGAGAATGGTGGAGTTTTCCGTTCGGATGATGGTGGAAAGACTTGGAATAAAACAAATGACTCTCGTGCTTTGCGCCAAAGAGCTTGGTATTACACCCGAATTTATGCTGACCCGAATGACGAAGATTTGGTGTATGTGCTGAATGTTCGTTACCATAAATCTAAAGATGGAGGCAAAACTTTTGTTGCCAACAATGCGCCTCATGGCGACCATCACGATTTGTGGATTGACCCGAACAACTCGGAGCGAATGATTATTGGAGATGATGGCGGAGCGCAAGTTACTTTTGATGGAGGCGAAAATTGGTCAACCTATTTGAATCAGCCAACGGCTCAATTCTACAGAGTTACGACTGATAATGCTTTCCCTTATCGGATTTATGTGGCACAGCAAGATAATTCTGCTATCCGAATTCCGCACAGAACTACGGGCGGTTCAATTACGGAGCGAGATTGGGAATCTACCGCAGGTGGCGAAAGTGCCCACATTGCCGTGAGCCCAGAAGATGATGATGTGGTTTTTGGAGGAAGTTATGATGGATTCTTGACTATGTTAAATCACAAAACTGAGCAGGTTAGAGCAGTCAACGTTTATCCAGACAATCCGATGGGACACGGAGCAGAAGGAATGAAATATCGTTTCCAATGGAATTTTCCAATATTTTTCTCTCCACACAATCCGAAGAAACTATATGCGGCTTCCAACCAGCTTCACGTAAGTTATAACAACGGACAAAGTTGGGAAATCATCAGTCCAGATTTGACTCGGAATGACTCCACAAAACTCAAATCTTCGGGCGGACCAATTACGCAAGACAATACTTCGGTAGAATATTATTGCACCATTTTCGCAGGAGCAGAATCTCCACAAGAAGAAGGGTTGATTTGGATTGGCTCTGACGATGGACTGATTCACGTAACCAAAGATGGCGGGAAAAACTGGGAGAATGTAACTCCAACCAACTTGCCTGAATGGACAATGGTAAACAGCATTGATGTAAACCCGTTTGAGAAAGGAAGTGCCTACGTGGCAGCAACTTCTTACAAATCGGGAGATTTCGCACCTTATCTTTATAAGACTTCAGATTATGGTAAAACATGGACAAAAATCACGAACGGAATTAATCCTGAACACTTCACACGAGTTTTACGTGCCGACCCGAAACGAAAAGGCTTACTTTACGCAGGAACAGAGTCGGGAATGTATGTTTCCTTCAATGATGGAGCAAACTGGAATCCTTTCCAACTCAACTTACCCATTGTTCCGATTACAGATTTAACCATTAAGCAGAATAACCTCATCGCTTCCACACAAGGAAGGGGCGTTTGGATTGTAGATGATTTGACAGTTCTACACCAGTTGGAGAACTCAATCAAAAGCGCAGACTTCCACCTTTTCCAACCCAAACCAAGCTACCGAATGGATGGCGGAAATTGGGGAAGTTCCCGGAACGGAGGTTCAAAAACTGCTGGCGAAAACCATGCAAGTGGCGTAGTTTTCAACTTCTACCTGGAAAACAAGCCTGATTCCACCACTAAAGCAAGTATGGAAATCATGGATTCGGATGGCGATTTGATTCAGAAGTTCAGCACAGATGCGAAGGAGAAAAGCGAGAAGCTTATACTGAAAGACTCTGCCAACACTTTTGCGTGGAATATGCGTTACCCAAGTGCCAAAAAAGTGAAAGGAATGATTTTGTGGTGGGGAACTTTGAACGGCCCAAAAGCAGTTCCTGGCAAATACAAAGCAAAATTGACGGTGAATGGGGTAGCGCAGATTCAGGAATTTACTATTCTGAAAGACCCAAGAAATCCTTCTTCACAAGAAGATTTCCAAGCGCAATTTGACTTCCTATTAGATATTAGGGATAAGCTGACAGAAACACATGAGGCAATAATCAACATCCGCAAAATCAGAAAGGATTTGATGGATTGGAAAGGGAAAGTAGCTGGAGATTCTACCATGGCAGCTATTGCGGAAATGGCAGATGCTATCGATAAGCGGATTACGAAAATTGAGGAGGAATTGTACCAAACCAAGAATCGTAGTCGTCAAGACCCGTTGAATTTTCCTATTCGATTGGGAAATAAACTGGCTCATATTGCTTCACTCACAAACATGGGCGACTTCCCTCCTACTGAGCAGGCAATTGAGGTGAAGGATGTTTTAACCAAACGAATTGATATGCAATTGGCTGAATTTCAGAAGATTGTGAAAGAGGAGATTCCGAAATTTAATGAGTTGGTGAAGGAGAAGGAGATTAAGGCGATTGAGATAAAGTGATATGTAGGGACGTTGCGTGCAACGTCCTTGCTTTTTTACAGTTTTTTGATTGGAGTGAGTATCTTAAAAACAGAATTTACTCAAGTTGGCGTGAAGCGAAATACAATTATACAATCCCCTAAATCCCAAGTAGAAACCCCAATCATTTCAGACTCACAGATTACCTACAATTTCGTAATCACAAACTCCACCCGCCTATTTTTCTTTCTATTATCTTCTGTGTTGTTTGGGGCAATTGGTTTGGAACGCCCATAGCCTTTTCCATCAATCCTTTTCTCGGTAATTCCTTTGTTATACAAGTATTGTTTCACGGCAGCCACTCTGTCCCAAGAGAGTTTCATGAGTTCCACAGGGTTTCCAATTCCATCGGTGTGTCCTTCTATTCGGATTTCAATGCTTTTATTGTCTTGCATGAATTTGACCAGCCTATCTAGCTCTGGGTAAGATTTTTCTAGCAAAGTAGGCTTACTTCGGTCAAAAAACACATTATTTACTCGCACAGGCTTACCTACTTCGAGTGGAGTGAGGTAGAAATTTTTCTCTATTTCAATAAATTTCCCCTCGCCTTCAATATCTACATTGTCAGAAACGGAAATGTGGTTTTTGGCTTTGGCAGTAAATCCATAATGATTTCCGTAAGGTAAAATAATTTTGTATTCTCCAGTAGCAGGATTTGAGGTGGCAACTCCATTATTTGCATCTCCCAAAAGCGTTTCATAAATCAAAGATGCCTTCAAAGGTTTTTTGGATTCTGCATTTAAAATCCTTCCGAAAACAATTACTACAGGATCCACAAAGGTAATATCATCTTCTGGTTTGAGATTTTCATCACTTTTCACGACAACAACTTCTATTTCCTTCTCAATTTCCTCTTCCTCATTGTTCTTGACAATCATTTCTTCCCGAGAAGGCTCGGTAATTTCCGTCAATTCATCCTCTTTCAACTTGATTCTAAAAACATCGGTGCTTCCGAGTGAATTCTTGGTAGAGACCAAATAGGCGTATTTTCCGCTGGCAGGAACAGTAAAGTAAGCATCCCACTTATTGGTGTTTATTTCAGGTCCGAGGTTTTGGGGAACTGTCCAGTTCTCCCAGCCACTACCAATTCTTTTGGAGACAAAAACATCGGCATTCCCATAGCCAGGATGCCCTTGCGAAGCAAAATAGAGTGTTCTGTTATCGGCAGCCAAAAATGGAGAAAAATCTGCCGCCAAAGTGTTTAACACGCTTCCCATTGTTTTTGGGGCAGTCCACGTGCCATCACTTTTGATTTTGGAATAATATAAGTCTTGGTCTCCTTCAGAGTTTTTTCGCTCTATTGCCAAAATCATGACGGTTTTACTTGGTGCAAAACATACATTTACATATTTGTTGTCATTGTAGTAATCATCAATCACCACTTTTTTCGGAATTTCCCAGCCTGTTCTAGTTCTATTGGTTACGGAAACGCCACTTCCATCCTCGGTTCCATCTGCGTTATAGGTGTTTCCCACAAAAAGCGTGTTGTTGTCTGGCGAGCTAGAAACAACAAAATTATTCCCCTTATTGTTGATAGGTTTCCCCATCGTTTCTGCCTTGTACCACGTTTCGTTCGGAGTTGCTTTTGCCATCCAAGCATCATCTTTTTCACCATCATTCTCAGGATGTTTCGCTCTTGTGTAATAAAGAATTTTGCCATCGTGAGATATTTTAGGTGCTTTTTCTGTGCTGTTTGAGTTAATATTCTTACCCAAGTTTACTTTAATATAATTATTGATGGAATTTTCAACTACATTGATTTTTTCTCCAGAGTAATCTAGTTTCATATAATCTGCCTTCACTTTCATAGCGGCCTTTAGGTTGAATCCAAACTTTAAACCTTTTAGTGGCAAATTGGCTCTTTTGTGTATTTCTGTGCCATTCACATAAAAATAGAGCATGTTTTTTTTTCGTTCAACCGCCAAGGTGTTGTATTGGAGCATAGGATTGTTGGCAGTTGTCTTCACCCATTCTGTTAAGCCTTTAAATTTCCCTTCCGTCCATTCGCCAATCCTATAATATCCATTAGAGGAAATCATAAAATTGTAGCAGTTACTGGCATTTTTTCCTCCCCAAACCAAACCATAGCCATGGTTAGTTTCGCCAATGGTCTGCATCATTTTTGACTCAAAGTAGAAGTCAGATTTAGTTTCCATGAAGTAGTCATCGTAAAAGCAATAACCGCCAGAGGAGCGTTTATGATATAATTCATAGTGCCCATCAGTTACTTTAGTAGTTATTTTTTCTGTGGAGCTTTCTGACCAGCCATTGTCATTTCTGCTGAAATCATCGTAGAAACTGATTTTTTGTTGAGCAAAAACCGAATGGCAAAGTAGGGAAATGAAAAGTATGGATAAGTAATTTTTCATACAGTTTTAAGTATATTATGCTGTTTAATATTCTTTACCTATTGCTGCATTTTGCAATCAAAAGGTGGAAATTACTTTTTGATTTGTGAGGTAAAACATCAGAAAATAAGATGTTTCAATATGAAAATATAGAAAATCGGAATGGAATATGAAAATAGTTGTGGTTCTTTGACAAAGTCTATTGTTTAGATACTACTCAAAATCTCATCAGAGAACTTTAATGAAAACTCAACACCATATCCTAAACGGAGACTCACTCAAACAGCAGTTCCCCAAAAGCATTCGGGGGGAGTTGATTGTTGCCCGTGAATGTTTGGTAGATGGAAATGTGAAAGGAAGTAACTTAGCTGAATTATTCGATTCGAGAGCACAATTTATCAGCCAGCACTATGACGGTTTCAGCCAGCAGGATTATTATGAAAATACAGTTCCCGAATTCACTAAAATGCAGACTATTGCTAGCGAGTCGGAAATCTGCCTGTGGTTTGAAGATGATTTGTTCTGCCAAGTCAATCTCTGGTTTGTACTTCATCTACTGAGAATTTCAGGCCAAGAAAACCCCATTTCCCTCGTCAGGCCTCGAATACATACTCAATATGGTTTTGGTGGATTGAGTGAATCGGAGCTGATTTCTATTTACGAAAACAGAGTTTTACTCAAGCAAATAGATGAGCTTGCCAAGCTTTGGCTGTTTTATTAGCAAAACGATTCAAAAAAACTACTCAAAACAGCACACCATTTAAAAGAGAATTACCCATTTATACTAACTGCTGTTGAAGCCCACATTGAGCGAACTCCAACCAAAGCATATTTGGGAAGGCCAAGCCAGTCTCTCTTACAAATAATGGATGAACTTGAAACCGAAGATTTTGGAATCGTGTTCAAAGAGTTCAGCAAACGAGAAAATATTTATGGTTTTAGCGATTTGCAGGTAAAAAGGCTGTTTGATAAAATTAAGGGCAACTGATGTTACGCAGACTATAATTTTTAGCTCATAAACCAGTTATTACTCAATCTCCCATTTCTACCATCAGACCCCAAACTGGCTTAAATGATGGTCTAAATGTTTGGAGAATGAATTGCTCCATTGTTTTTCGGAAAGCACTCCAAATGAATGAGATTCCTTACCATCGAAATGTGAGCCACCTAACTCTTGGGTTTTGCGGATATATTCAATAAGTCGCACCTTTTCAACCTCAAAATCTTTGGTTTCGGTCACCTTGAAAGCAGGAGCGGTTTGTCCATTTTTTTTGAAGGGTTTATCTCCAACGACTGTTTCTTTTACAAATAATTTAAGCATGAATTTGACAATCGCATTTGGTTTCGGATGTTTATCTTCATATACCAGTTCATAAGCCACATTGCAATGGGCAAGCATTTGTCCCACAGTCATCTTTCCCCACTCGGGCGATTGATGTGAATCCAGCTTCTTAACTCTGCCAATGAATTCTTCTGCTACGAGTTTGTCGAAAACGTTTTTCATAGTTTAGTTTGTTTAGTTTCTCCATTTGTTAACCGAGAAATAAGGTAGTCAAATTTGCTATGAAAGTTTATTGTTCTTTTGGAAACTTCTAAAAAGCAAGCTTTAGCAGGAATTACTGATGTTGCTCAGTTTTCGTTTTATCGGTAGGAAATTATTGATTATTGAGACCTTATCTGTTTTCTTTTTTAGAAGACTTTAGCTAACACCACAACTAGCCGTCCGCAACTGGCCGTCCGCATTCAATTTTGGGGAAACGAGACTGGAATTGAGTTTGGAGTTTAATAGGATTGGCTTTGGGGTAAAAAGCCTTCAACTTGCCACGCAGTTCCCCAAAATTGGCGATATGCAACTGACTGCCTTAACTCTCAGGATTTAATGGCGAATTTCAGGAATACTGATTTCTACTCACCAATGGACAATTTGTGAAATCCAACAAAAGATAGTTTTACACTACGTAACCATACTATAGACAAACGCTTGACTTTGCATACTGTCGTGCGATTTTCCCTAATCACACCTATTCAAAAGCGTTATTTCGTTAGTAAATACGCAAACTAAAATACTATATTCATATTCTCTACTTCTCTGCATTCACAAGCGAATAAATCGCATCGAAATATTGCAATCGGTCAAATACAATTACGCCCATGGCATCGTAACGCCAATAATCTTTCTGCTCAGTTTGTCGGAAATTGCACCAAACTACTACTCGCCTGTACATTCGCACTTCGGCAGAAATATTCCAGTTCGGATTATTAGCTCGGTTGGCATTCAGCAGCAGCATCCGTTTTCCATGCTCGCCTCCAAGCAAATAATCGGGATTGTGCATGAGCAATTCCAAACTGATTCCTTCATAAGCTCCAGCCATTAAATTGGCAGATTTTGCGTAAGGAAACTCTACTTTTTGGATTCGTTCAATCAGATTGCTTCCGCTCACAATCAAATCCAAACACTTATATTTTTTGTGGTTGGAGTCAGAAGCTTCTAATTTTAGCTCCGAAATTTTGGCGTTTTTAATTTGATAGCGCAATGGTTCTTCATGCGGAATGTCAGGACTTGTGCCGAGAATTCCCAAGGCAATCCGCATCTGTTCAAAGTGGGCATCGTCTGGATTGGATTTATCGGGCAAGAGCGCCAAAATGAAATAGGAAACCACGGGAAGGAAAGTGCCAATTACAAACCAAAGCCAAAAACTCCGCCCATGTGTGTAGGCATAATAGCCACTAATTACGGGAATGGATAAGAAAAAAAGCAGGATGGCAAGCGCAATATCTATAAACATAAAGAAAGGAGTCTTAAGATTTTAGTCCAAAGTCCAAAGTCCGAGGGTTTGAAACTGGCAATAGTTTACATTTAATGCAAGCAGGAAACTTTCACTTTTTATCTTAGGAACGGGGAATAAATAAATGCGTGTTTTGTCGCAGTTTATTTTTGAGGCTAGTTTAGGCAAAAAAGTTTTGCATAGCACCGCTACGGCACACTTTTTTAACGAAGA
>JBLIFI010000114.1:0-11036 GCA_047633715.1 Flammeovirgaceae bacterium | reverse complement strand
CTACAAAAAACACACTTAGTATTAACCTTTTGTGGCAACTTTACATAAAATAAATTTCTTGGAATAATACAACGCTTTTACCAAATTAACGATTGAACCATGATTTTTTTGCTGGTTTCAGTTGGTAATACTGATTTGAAAATGTATCTCATTCAGCCAAACTAATTCAAAACAACCTTTTCCAAACAAAAAAACGGTTGACAACTTCCCAAGAAGCTCTCAACCGTTTTTCATTTATAAGTTCTCAACCTACTTCGCAGGCAAAATCTTTCCTTCCACCTTTCCGAAGCCAATTCTCAAACCGTCTTTTTCGCAAAAACCACGCATGGCGATTGTGTCATTGTCGGCAATGAATTTACGAGTTGAGCCATCTTTTAGGGGAATGTCTTTCTTTCCTGCCCAGCTCAGTTCTAACATAGAACCGTAAGAGTCTTCGGTTTTCCCGCTGATTGTGCCAGAAGCCAACATATCGCCCACGTTCACATTACAGCCATTTACGGTGTGGTGAGCCAGTTGTTGGCAAATATTCCAATACATATATTTGAAATTGGATTTGGAGATAGTGGTTTTCTCGCCATTTTCGGGAGTCAAATCCACTTCCAACTGAATGTCGAAATTGTGTTTGCCATCGCATTTCAAATAATCCAACACTTCAGGTTCTTGTTTCGGGCTTTCCACACGGAAAGGTTCGAGTGCATCTAAAGTAACAATCCACGGAGAACTGGAAGAACCAAAATTTTTACCTAAAAATGGTCCTAAAGGAACATATTCCCATTTCTGAATATCTCTCGCTGACCAATCGTTGAAAACTGTGAATCCGAAAATATGGTCTTCAGCCTCTTTGGTGGAAATATTGTCGCCCAATTTGGTTTCCTTTCCAACAATAAATGCCATTTCCAGCTCAAAGTCCATTCTTTTAGAAGCGCCAAAAATAGGTTTCTCTGCTTCGGGTGGCATGGTTTGCCCTTTTGGTCTGTGAATATCTGTGCCAGAAACTACAATAGAAGAAGCTCTGCCATGGTAGCCTACGGGAATATGTCTCCAGTTTGGCATTAACGCATTATCTTTGCCACGGAACATGATTCCCACATTGGTAGCGTGTTCAATGCTCGAATAAAAATCGGTGTAGTCGCCTACTTGGACAGGCATGAGCATTTTCGCTTTTGCCATCTCCACCAAAACAGTTGCTTTATTTGGTTGGATTTCTTGGTTTCCTTCGCTGAGGAGTGAAAAAATTTGCTCTCTTGTAGCAGTCCACACTTTTTTGCCCAAGGCGATGAAATCATTCAAGGTTTTTTGCTCAAAAACAGCTTTGTTGATTCCAATTTCATCGAAACTGCCTAATTGAGCAACTTCTGCTAAATCCAAAATATGGTTTCCGATGGCAACGCCTGCTCTAGCTCCTTTTCCTGCATCAAAAATTCCGTAAGGAAGATTCTGGATTGGGAAGTCGGAGTTTTTTGGGATTTCTACCCAAGATTTTGCTTTAGGGTTATTTGTTTTATTCATAGTTATAGTGAGTTTTATTAGTTGTTGGTTTGGCGCAAAATCTCATACGTATAAATTTTGCTTTTTGAGGTGCCAACATGTATGCTTGCACCAACTGTTTTTTTCAGTCCACTTGATAATGGCATTTTGCCAAAAGTAATCAAAACAAAATATCCCACGTAAAAAAATAGCAAGTTTTGGCTGAATGAATTTCCTATAAAAAGTAGGAAATGCAAGATTTTGGTTTTTTAAATTATTACTTAACTATCTGAAAATCAATAATCAATATTTTTATTTCTAAATCATCTCTCTTTGATAAAGCTTCAATTATGTTAAGAAAGCCAAATAATTTGTTTACTTTGTTTAAGAATTTCAAATAAACTTCATTCAACATCTGATATATTATGAGTACGACAGTAAAAAACCCGAAAACCATTATTACCGCAATTGCCTTTTTGGTGATTTTGGGAGTGATTTATGCCATTTCAGGCTCAATTTTCGAGACCAATAACTCAGGTTATTACAAAGTAAAACAAGCTGCCATTTCTGGGACTTTATCAGTCCACAGTTCGCCAGGTATGTTTATGCAAATGTTTGGCATTATTACCGAGTATCCAAACACGGGAGATTTCCACTTCTCAACCTCTGATTTAGATGGCGGCTCAGGAGCAGAAAGTCGGGCAATTCAAGTTCGTTTCAACGATGGTAGTATTGCCAAAGTATCAGGCTCTCTCAAATTCAAACTACCACTTGATGATGACGCAAGAAAGTTTGCTCATGAAGATTACCGAAGCTATCAAAAAATTGCTATGGAATTGGTGAGGCAAACCGTGAACGAGTGTTTGATTCAGTCTGCCAATATAATGACGGCAGAAGAGGCTTATTCTTCAAGACGTGGAGAATTTACATCAATTGCTGAAGGTATGATTACTAAAGGGCTTTTCAAGAAAACATCTAAAGAAGTACAACGCATTGACGCACTAGACTCGACCACTTTCATTGACCGATTTGTGGAAGTTGACCTAGACGAGAATGGAAATCCAATTATTAATAAAATATCACCTTTTGCTACTTATGGAATTACAGTAGTCCAATTCGTGATTAAAAATATTGATTTTGACGAGACAATTGATGCTTTGATTTCCAAAAAGAAAGAAGCGGAACAGCAAAAAGTAGTTGCCAGAGCCAATGCGGAACGAGCCAAGCAAGATGCCATTACGGCTGAGGAAGAGGGAAAAGCTCGAATTGCAATTGCAAAAGCCAACGAAGAAGTGGAGAAAATCAAAGCGGTAACCCAAGCAGAGAAAGAGTATGAAGTAGCTCGATTGAATAAGCTTCGTTCGCAAGAGGAAGCAAAATCTGTAAGAATAAAAGGAGAGGCAGATGCGGCCATTGCCAGATTGAAAGTAAGCGCAGGTTTGACTCCACTAGAAAGAGCAAATATTGACAAGGAAGTTGCTATTGGAGTGGCTCGTGAAATGGCTAAAATCAAATTCCCTCAGATGATGATTCTTGGTGGAGGTGGAAATGGCAAAAGTGCCTTGAATCCATTCGATGCCGTTGGTTTGGAGTCATTTATTAGACTGAACAAGAGTATAGCGAAAGGAACGGGTGGGCAGTAAATTTGAAAATAGGTTTCTCACAAAAAAAAAGCTCAAATTGTAGTTGGATAATTTATATCCAATTCCAATTTGAGCTTTTCTATGACCAAAAGATGGGTAGGATTAGTTTATGATTAAAAACCGTCAAGGATTTGGATGAGTTTATGGTTTCCAGTCTTTTATAAGTTCTTAATCCTTGAAGGTTTGTTTCGTTCAATTACTTAGTTTTTTCAAAAAATCAATCAAACTTCTTTCTCCCAAATTGCAAGAAAAGTAAACTCTTTGCCTTTTACTTCTATAACTGGAGTGGTCAAATGTATTTGCTTGCCTACAAATTTGAAAAATCGTTTTTCGGAATGTCCTACCCAGTTTGGGAAAATAGCGCCTTTTACATGGTGAGTTACATAGCTTTCTTGCTCATTGATTTCGTAAGTACCATAATAAGCCTGATAGCTCACAAAGGCATTGCGGATTTCTTCATCTGAGCCTTTTGCCCAATCTTCAGTATGGAAACTTGGTCGGTTGGATTGATGGAGTTGTGCCATCATATTCCCGAAAGAATCATAGGAAATAATTCCCGCAGGTTCTACTCCGAAATAATCATTCTCCAAGCCATTTTCATCTATGGAGACAATTGAAATCAGTTTCCAAGTACCAATTATTTTTTGTGAAAGCATAAGGAGGTTTATAAGTTTGGTTCAATCGTTAATTTGGGTATTGAGTACAATTTAATGACTATCCGCTTTCTTGCTACTCACTCTGTAGATTCCTCTTCCCAGAGGAATACAAGACAGCACGAAAGTCTTGTTTTTGTCTGAATTTACTGTGCTTGCTTGCACTTTTGGTAATTCTTTTGTTCTTCTTGGAAGAAGAACCTACAAAAAACACACTTAGTATTAACCTTTTGTGGCAACTTTACATAAAATAAATTTCTTGGAATAATACAACGCTTTTACCAAATTAACGATAGAGCCATAAGTTTAAATCTGCTGTAACTTAATAGAACACTTTTCTAATGCCAATAAAAACAAAAATCATAACAGTATAAATCAAAAAGAAAGGCAAAATCATATCTTTCAATCCTAACACGAGCATAATTGAAATAATGAGCAATTGGAAACCCAACCCAAATGTAGAAACGCTTGTCATCAACCATTTTGGTAATACTTTGCCTTTAGCAGCATTTCTGTCTAATAGATAAATGGTTTTATCAAAAACACCGTAACATAGTTTATACAAACCGAAAAGAATATTTACATGTTTTTGTTTCTCATTTTTGAATGCAATTGGTGTTGTGTCTTCAAAAATACGGCTGGTAGTATCTCCATTAAGCCTATTTCTTAAAATAACATAGTAGTAATTGTAAAGCGTTCCTTGTAACTGTAAACCCAAGAATGCCACAAAACATATCAAAAAGTTAGCATCGCTCACATGCCATATAGCTATAAAAAACAACGCATTCAATATAATGTCTGCTACAGAATCCAAATAACGCCCAGTATATGAAGGGGTTTGTTTGATGCGAGCCAGTTCGCCATCTGCTGCATCCAAAATAGATTTGAAGATTAAAAAGAATGCAGCCAGCCAATAATAACCTTGGACAATACAAAAAATGGCAATAAGCCCAGCTATTATGAAACCAATTGTAACATGAATAGGAGTGAAGGTTGTTTCTTTTAACGAGTTAGCAATCACTCTAGCGGCTGGTCTTCCGTAGTCTGAAAGGTCAATAAATTTATGCTCTTTGGGTAATTTGGACATGCAATATTGTAGGTAATTTGGTAGATTGATGCAAAGCTACGGTTAAATTATAGCTTATACCTTAGAAGTAGTACTCGGAAACAGCATGTTCTAATTATTGTTTTCCTACTTCTAAGCAATTTTTACGGTCATATTCAATTAAAACCCTATTTCTACTCCTACTACAAATCGCCTTTTCTACATTTACACTCCAAACACCTACTCAATGACTCTTGACCAACTTCATCAAACTTATCTATTCTTCTGGATTCACTAACGATAAATTTAATAATTTAGTAGCAATAGGGTCAACACTAGATTGCGCTCGTGATGTATTGGCGAGTATCACACTAACTGCTTTTTTGCTCGGAACTATGAAAAGAAACGAGGTACTTCCCGTCTGCGCTCCTGGATGCCCAATTATTGCTCCTTCATTAGGTTTCTGAGCATAAAGAAACCATCCAAATCCGTAAGCATTATTTTCTTTTTCTAAACTATGGTGCTGTCTCATCAAATTCAGCGTGCTGTCTTTCACAAAGGCATTATTCAAGACTCCGTTGCCAAACTTCAGCATGTCTCCCAAAGTTGTATAAAAACCTCCAGCGGGAATTCTATTGCTTAAATTATTTTCTTTAGCAATTTTTGCTTTCCCTTTTCCATTATTACGAGAGTATAGCTCTGACTTATTCTTCATTTTAACACCACATTTCTCAACACCTGTATTTGTCATTTCTGCCTTATCCCAAATATTATTTTGCATATACTCCTCAAAGGCTTTTCCAGTAACTTTTTCAATAACTGCACCTAGAACAGTATAACCATACGTAGTGTGGCTATATTGAGTACCTGGCTCAAATAATAAATCTCGATTCTTAAATAAATTCAATGCATCATAAAGTGTTGGATAGTTAACTGTTGTGTTTGATTCACACCCGTCTTTATAACCACCAATGCCAGAGGTATGAGACAATAAATGTCTTACAGTAATTTGAGTTTTTGGGTGCGTGGGGTAATCTGGGATGTAGGTTTGGATAGGAGTATCTAAATCTATTAAACCCTGTTCTACCAGTTGCATGCTTGCCAGCGCACTCATGGTTTTTGCAATAGAACCCATTCTCAATTTGGTTTCAAGATTGAACTTCTTCTGTGCTTTTACATCTGCATAACCTGCGACAGATTGCGCAATTGTTTTGCCTTCAACAGAGTAGCCTGCAGCCACACCGGCAACCATTTTTTCTGAGACTATTTTTTCTAATAATTCGTTGATTTATTTATCCTTATCTTGTGAGATACTTGCAAAGGATACTAGGAAAATGGCGACTAAGATTACATATTTTTTCATCGTTTATCTATTTATGGGGTTTGAACTGACTCCAAAAGTAGAGACTGAAATTATAGTAAATACCTGCAATACTAGTCTTGTGGCGAACTATTCGTTTTTATGGACGAATGATTCATCGCCAATACCTCTTTTTTATAACTCTTAGATACAGGGACTTCTATTGGGCGCATCTCAAAATGTCACACACTAAAAAAGCATACGCTGGCAGAGGTTGAAAACCCTGCCAGACGTTGGGTTTATTAGAAATCTAGCATTCATAAAAAGGGGCGCATCTCATTTTGTCGCATTTTGTAGAAAATTGGCTAGAAGCCCACACCTTGCGTCACTCGCCAAGAGGCGAGCGACAGATTCTAAATCCTTACTGCGACATTTTGAGATGCGCCCCTTCTATTTGAGTCAGTAAAAGCGTAGTTCCATTTTTCCATTCCTTAAAATGGGCTGGATTGATAAGGTGCGAGCGATGAACTTTTACCAATTGAGGCAATTGAAATTCGATATTTTTTAAAGTAGTTCGTAATAACTTCTTGTTTAAAACATTGTCTAATACATAGGCTACTGCTACATAATTATCTGCACTAGAAACACATATCAAATCATTCTCATCTATCTGCAAAATGTCTAACTTGTTGTCTCCTGTCAGAATGAGTTTTGTTGATTGCTGACTGGCTAATTTTTTACTTATGAACCATCTGGCAAAAACAATGATGGGCAGGAGTATAATGAAGATAGGGTAATATATTTCAAATGTAAACCTGACAAAAGAATAGTCGCCATTCACTATACCAGATTTGTAATAAATATAACTGCCGAGTAAAACCAGAATATTGAATAAGACAATAATGAGTATTTCAAAAGGAATAGACTGCTTACTTATTTTTTTATATGCCCAATTCTGAAGAGGAATTAACAAAATATACCCAATAAAGGAAATCAGACCATAGAAAGGCATTATTTCCAACCTTACTTCAATAGGTAACTCTGCGATGTCAAAAGGCGCTATTAGAATCAAGAAAACAGAGAGCCAAATAGCAATTGCAAGAGCGACTAAAAAATGATATTGATATGATGGTTTTAATTTCATTGTTGACTATAAATTCGACTCAAAAATAATGAAAACATCTCTATATGAATGCTACCATTAGTTATCATGCTTTACTAATAAAAAAGTATGACAGTACAAATATGGAGTATGGGAAATTTAATCAGGCTCTTACTCCACCATAATCACAAATCTATGTTTCTGCATGTCCGTTCCTAAAACTCTAAACTATTTATTCATCGGATGCTTATCCAAATTATCCACAATAAATATCTCCATGTTCAAAAGTGAGTCTTCATTAAACTCTTCGGCACTCTCTTGCATCTCTACATCGTTCGCCTCACAATACCAATGAACCTCGACAAGATTATTAGTTTCACTTTGGTATTTCTCCAGCATTTTTACTACATCAAAAAAGCGTCCTGAAGTTGTTGTATTGAAGTAAGTCATCCAAAACTCCAATCTGAAAACATTAATTTTTTGTTTTTGTAGACATGCGTCTAGCCATGAAAATATGGGAATAAAAAACGCGCACGAATAGCTGAAATATCCCTCTCCTGAAAATTTCAAAAAACCACTCCCCATAATTCCTTTCACTTCAGGAGTATATGTAGTTGCTTTTATTTCTATGTCAGGTATTTCAATAATAGGAAGTAGGAATTGGCTTAATTGTATTGATGTGCCTCCTCCTTGGTAAACATCATCATCTATGTAATAAATAAGATGACTTTTGGGAATGATTAAACCTGAACCTATTCCTGAAAACTTGATTGCACGTTGGTTTTTATTCTGATATACTAAGATTCCAGTTTTAAGTTGCTTAATATCGCTATCAGTAAAATTATCAGATGAGATAGTTTTGATACATAATACGCCTCTTTTGCTATCGAAAGAAACAAATATTGGATAAGAGTTTCCTTCTTGTCCAATTGGTGTGATTTTCAATATTTCCATTTTCTGTTTTAAACTTGCATTTACTCCACCTCAATCACAAACCGCCTTTTCTCCATTTCCTTTCCTAAAACTCCACCTGGGCGAGTGTAGCCAAATTGAATTGCTTGAACTCCTTTTTTGATAGCTTTGAAACTCCAAGTCTCCTCTCCGCCACGTCCGACTAACTCAGTTCCTGAATCAGTATATTTATGCTTGGCGAGTTCCACAATGAAAACCGCTTCTTTATTGAGCCAATTCCATTTAAAACCTGTGCTTGCATTCGATTCTAATATGAGTTCAAAACCTTTGCCCAACTCAACGTTCATGTCAGGCGCTTTCTCCATCAATTTTGCTTCTTCCAAAGTGTATTCAAAAGGAACAACTTCTATAATATTGACCATTCTTGAGAAATCTTCTCCAAAGAAATCTGTGCCATCATCAAAACCTATTGTTTGCTTTCCCCACTTCCCTTTGTATTTCATCAGGTAAGTTGAATAACTTGGATTGGGCAGAATTTCGTCATAAATGAATTTTAGTTGGATTTCATTGCCGTTCTTGGAAATCAATCCCCACTTTCCATCTTTCTGGGCAGTTAGCATTCCATCATTCACTTCTGGGTGGATTGAGTCGTATTCAAAGCTGATTTCCTCAGTTTTGCTTCCTTTGCTAAAAACTCCCCATTTTCCATTTTTCTGAATCAGAAACCAATTTAATTCGCTAATTCCTTCTTGATTTGTCTCGGAAATATCTCGCCAAGCGTCAAATTTTGGAGGGAATAGCTCTTGACTTCCATTCTTTTCTGAAACCTCATAAAGTCCAAGTTTCCCGTCTTTTTTGACTTCAACCCAGTTTTGTCCTATGTAATCTTCCAAGCCATTTTCAGCAGATAGTTTATTGGGTTCAGGCTCTGGGAAAGTGATTTTATTGAAGGAGACAGGCAATAAAAGCGTTGCGTTAATTTTATCGTAAAGTCCAATTTTATCATTGTCATAAACCAAATATTCTTGATTGCGTGCGAATCGTAAACTATCGAATGTGAAACCCAATTGCTCGTATATTTCTTCTCCATCTAGCCCATAAAGCCCATATTTACCTTCGTTTTTTACATAGAACATATTATCGAAACCCTCTTTCATATCTTCATATTGGAATGCAATAATCTGATTTTCTTCCATATCAATGATTCCCCATTTACCTTCTTTTTTGGCAAAAAGGTATTCTTTCGATGAACTAAATCTAAGGTTTTCGTAAACTGGCTTTATCGTCCAAATTCCAGAATAAGTCTGTGTCAAACCCCATTTTCCCTTCTGTTTGGCAATAATTTGCCCTTCAAATCCACTTCCGCTTTTTGTTCGGATTTCTTGCAATGGCTCTTTTGGGTAGAGTTGCCGTCTTTCCTGTTCACTTACCAACTGGAAAGTGCCATTTCTGATGAATTTATACGTTTGCAAATCCTCTACATATTCAAATGAATCAAATTCTGGTTTGATTAAGATATCGAAAACAAAATCCATCATTCCCCATTTTCCATCTCGCTCAAAAATGAAATATTCATCATCAATAAAATTCAGTTTCTCTGCTCGGGTTTTCTTGTTGAGTTTGTTTTTGAATGGACTATATTGGTAATAGCTTCCTCCTTTTTTTACAATATATTCCTCAAAAGAAGAGATGAAATGAATTGCCTCGAACTTTGTGGGAATAGGCTTTCCTGAGACATCTTCTAGGAAACCATAGAGCATATTTGGCAAGAATGGAAAGCCTTCTTCTTTGGGTTTTAACTCAATTAATTCCCAAATTTTACCATCCAACTCTTCCTTATCATACTTTGCCCTGAGTTTAGCGAAATCATGTTTTTGTTTTGGATTTTCCCCTTTGTATTTCGGGTTGAATTGGCATAAAAGCCATGGGCCATCAGTTTCATTTTCTCCAAAAATCTGGTCATATTCTGCTTTGAGAATGATGGAATTATCTATTTCATCTTTCAATCCGAACTTGCCTTCGCTTTCAAATACAGTTTGAGCAAATGGAATTTGGAATGAGAAAATGGCGAGAAAAGTAAATAGTAGCTTTTTCATATTGGTCATATTGGTTTTACGATTCAAAATAGCCATCATATTTGAGGAAGTTTATGACTTTAACTAAAATGAAATATCCACATCAGGACTCAACTCCAACAGCCTATTTAGGTCTTTTTCTGTGAGGTCATTCAATTTGTAGCACAGTCTTTTCAATCCTTTGAATTTAAACACCCATTCAGGAAGCCCAACTATTTCCCCATCTTCTATAATGTGAGTACTCACAATTACAAACTCTTCTAAATTAGGAAGTTCAGAAACACTATCTGGAATATCATCTCCTTTATATTGGGAGAGTGAAAGCTTTTTTAGGTTTTTTAAATTCCCAATACTTTCTGGCAGGCTTTTTAAATGGCTACAGAATGCCAAATTCAACACTTCCAAATTCTCTAATTTCCCAATGCTTTCAGGAAGAGTCTCTAGTCTTTTCTCTCTCAGATGTAACTCTTTTAGGTTGATAAGCTTGCCAAGTTCTTCGGGAATGGAGGTAAAAGGGTTTTTATTAAGAATTAGCACTTCCGTATTTTTAATATTGAAAAGACCTAATGGCAATTCCTTTAGCCTTTGCTCTTCTAAATTCAAACCAGTTGAACCGTTTCTGCCTTCGCCTTGCTCGCCCAATCCTTCAAGGAATTCTACAAGAAGTTGTGGTTTGGTTTTTCCATCTTCTTTAAAAGGAGATTGCCCTTCTTTTAAAAGTGAAATAAAGAGGTCAAATTGAAATTCTAAGTCACCTACATTCATTCCTTCAAATTCTTCTTGGCTTAATCCGAATACTTCTGGAATGCAAAGATATGGCAAGTCTTCCTCATAGAAAT
>JBLIFI010000113.1:0-11147 GCA_047633715.1 Flammeovirgaceae bacterium | reverse complement strand
ATCTGCTTGGTCGAATATGTTCAAAAAGCCTTGGTAGAATGGCAAGCCTGCTCGCATAATTGTTACCAAAACTGGCTGATTTTCAATTAGTTGAACTTCTTGATTTGCCATTGGCGTTTTTACCGTATTTGGTTTGTATTCCAATGTTTTGGAAACTTCGTAGGCGAGCAACATTCCCAATCTTTCCAAATTGGTTCGGAAGCGCATTCTGTCCTGTTGCACAGTTACATCTCGGAGTTCCGAAATAAAATGGCTGGCAATGGAGTTTGTTTTGTTGAGTATAAACATAGGGAAATGAGCTTGTTGAGCAAAAAAATAAGGAACAGCTTCAATAGCTATTCCCCATCAATAATTTAACTTTTAATTTTCACTCCATCCGCCTCAAAAACGATACTTGTTTCTGCTTCAGTAATTTTTTCTATCTCCTCTTTGCTCTTTCCAGCATCTTCTGCAAAGTGCCTTAAAGTTTCTACCGAAGTAGTAGATTTTTTGGCAACTCCATGAACTACCACTTCTTTACCTGCCAAATCTTTCGGCATGAAAAGCGCATAATCTTTAAAAGTGATTCGCATCGTTTCGCCATTTTCTTTCTCCAAAGTCATCCAGCAGCCTTTTTTCTGGCAAACCGCCTGCACTTTCCCAGCAACTGTTACTTCTTCCAAAGAGTCTTTCTCGCTCATTTCTGTTTCTAACACAGCAAGTGTTTTTACTTCGGTTAGATTGACTGCTACTCCAAACGTTGTAGAGTCTGCCTCAGCCATCTCTTCTTCTACCACCACATTTTTTTCTGCGGAATCTCCACCCACTTTTTTCTCACAACAAGTAAAAACTGCCAAACAAAGTACGCTTAATAGGATTTTTTTCATCAAATTAAAATTCAGGTTATCTAATAAGTAATCTAGCTTAAATAATTACACATGTCGAATTCTTAGTGCTCTCACTTAAAGCTAAGTACAGAAAAACAAATAGCAAAACGTGCTTAAAATAGTATGTTGCGTTTATTTCCGCATGATGGAAATGATTACAACTGTTATTACAATAGCCAAAACCATTACTAAATACATCAGCGCATCTACACGGATATATTCTTTGTATTTGGCATAAAAGTCTTTTAGTTTTTTCATGAACTTGGCAAATATAGAAATCTGTTAGGAGTTGGCAATTTAAAACCTTGATTCTACTCACGATTCTTCAAAAAACACACGATTCACAGTAAATAACTCATTTTTATGCAGCAGGAAACTGTTTTTTGTTGGATTTCGCAACTTGTTCATTGGTAAGCAGGAATCAGTATCTCCGAAACTCGCCCAAACCCTGAGAGTTAAGGTAGTTAGTCGTGTGCCGCCAATTTTGGGGAGTTGTTTGGCAATCTGAATTCTTTTTGTCTCCAAGTCCATTTTATGAAACCGACATTCCCCATCCTAATTTTTCAAATTATGTATTTAATTAACTATTTGATAATCAAATTTTTAAATACAAATCACGCATCCCCTCAAAAAAGCAGGGTAAAATATAACTAATTGATTATCAGTATATTAAAAACTGAGTACTACTCTAAATCATCTATTAAAATCCCATAAACCATCGAAAAAATGATTTTAATGTGATTTTTACGTACTAAAACATTTATTTATCAAAAAAACAATCGTTTTATTGAAATTACCATACTCATAACTATCTGGTTATCAGTTACCATGATTTTTTGAGGGGATACCAAATCACTGCTTTTAGTAAATTGTATTAAGCATTTGGAAAATGGAGTTAAAAGAAATAATTAGCATTTTAACATAGAGATTTTTAGTATTTCCCCACGAAATGAATGAAATTTCGTGGGGTGCTAGACAAAAGTGAATCGCTGTGGTCCGACCATCGGCAGGGTATTCTGGGAGTTGCCATCGACACCGTTGCCGAGATCTCATTTTTTTGAAATGTCTAGCATTATAGAAATTTAGCTTATTTGTCCACAACCAAGATCTTTTGTTGCTTTTTCACTCAAAGAAAAAACTAAGACTAATTCAGGTTAAAATATTATCAAGTATTTGAAAATCAATTAATTAACTACTTTTTAGAAAAATAAATGATTTCCATTTTAAGGGTGGGGAATGTGCGCAGTAGAGCTTCTAATGGGTAAATAAGCTTTGAGCAAATTGCTAAAAATCAGTATATTTGATATGCAAAATGAATACTGAAACCTTTATAAAAGGCATCAAATTACCCCCAGTAATCAAGCCTATTCGTGGTATGTTATGGGATTGCAGGGTTTACCGGCTTGCAGATAAGCAGTATATAGCCAAAATCCTTGTGTATGATGAATATCACGGTTGGTTGGCTAAATGGGAAACCCATAAAATATCTCCAACTTTCAAATCGGTATCTGGAGCGGAGGTCTATGCCTTAAAAAAACTGGCGCAATGACTGGTAGAAGTAGGTTTAAAAAGACAAAAGCTAGAAGAATTATCTCCTAGCTTTTGTCTTCTATCTAAATAAATCTATCCAATTTAAGCCTTCTTTCTTCTCAATACTTCATCAATTAAGCCATATTCTTTGGCTTCGTCTGCGCTTAACCAGTAATCTCTGTCTCCATCCTCTTCAATTTTCTCGGTAGTTTGCCCAGAATGCTCGGCAAGAATTCCAATGAGGTCTTGCTTGGTTTTGATGATTTCCCTTGCGGTAATCTCAATATCTGAAGCCTGACCTTGTGCGCCACCTAATGGCTGATGAATCATCACTTTGGCATGTGGCAAAGCAGAACGCTTTCCTTTCTGACCAGCAGTTAATAAAACAGCTCCCATAGATGCGGCCATTCCCGTACAAATTGTTGCTACTTCTGGGTTAATAAACTGCATGGTGTCATAAATTCCCAATCCTGCATACACAGAACCACCTGGGCTATTTACATACATCATAATGTCTTTGTTGGAATCTACCGAAGTCAAAAACAAAAGCTGGGCAACTACTACATTCGAAACATAATCATCAATTGCTGTTCCTAGAAACAAGATTCTGTCCATCATCAATCGAGAGAAAACATCCATTGAAGCAACATTCATTCTTCTTTCTTCCAAGATATATGGAGTCATCGATGACTCTAAATAATGTGAAGTGTGCATGCTACTCAAGCCTTGGTGCTGCGTAGCGAACTTCATAAATTCTTTTCCGTAATCCATTATTGTTAGTATTAAGTAGTGAGTATCAATTGGACTTGCATTCAAGTAGTAAGATAAAAGAATCAGCTATCCACAAAACTTCACTTTTCGGTTAAAATCTAAATTATAAATCACTCTAAAAAATGAGAGACTCTTATTTGAGTGAGAATAGTATTTCAGACATACAAAGACAATTAAAATCGTACCTCGTAAATCGTACATTTTCAATCTATTCCATAATTCCATCCACAATTCCGTATGCTACAGATTCCTCTGCGCTCATCCAGTAATCTCTATTGAAATCTTTCATGATTTTCTCGAAAGTTTGCCCGCAATTATCGGCTAAGATTCTTGCACTCAATTCTTTCGTTTTAATAATCTCCCTTGCTTGGATTTCAATATTGGAAGCTTGTCCTCTTGCTCCGCCACTTGGTTGGTGAATCATCACTCGGGCATTTGGGTAAATGAATCTTCTGCCTTTCTCTCCAACAGAAAGCATAATTGAACCCATTGAAGCCGCATAGCCTGTACAAATTGTAGAAACTGGGCTTTTCAAGCTTTTCACAATATCATACATTGTGAAACCTGAAGTTACATAACCGCCTGGGCTGTTGATATACAGTTTAATTTCCTCATTAGAAATTGAATCCAAATACATCAGTCGGTCAATTACGTGCTTTGCCGAATCGTCATCTACTTGCCCCCAAAGGAAAATCTTACGCTCTTCGAGTATTTTTGCGTCTATTTTGTCTTGTAAACTGCCTTTTTTTTCTTCTGCCATTTTTTATATCAATTTTAGATTGGTCGTATGTTAAACAATAAAAAGCCTATTTAGTTCGATTGAATTCCCGCAGATTTGAAGGAAATTGAAATACTTGGAATAACAGGCTCTCCCTATTTTAGGCAATTACTCTGCTAAATAAAGTGTCAAGCCAAATTGGCATATTGTGAGGAAAGTTCCAAGTAATTGAGACAAATTGTATCGGATTACCAAAATTATTGAATGTACTATTCAGGTTATTGATGAGTTTAGACTTGTATTGCCAGTTGTGCTGGTTACAAAACCAACTCTTTATTTTCGGTACTGGGTTTTTAATTTATGATGTTTAATTTTGCCTTATGAAAATAGACTTCGATAAGTTCAAATCGTTGCAATACCCCATTAATCAATTGAAAACCAACAAGTAACAGCTCTACTAGATATTATCACGATTGATTTTGTATAGCTTAGTTTGTCGTTTTGAGCGGGTACGGAAACCCGCTCTACAGTCGTATAACCCGTACCTCGACTCTCCGAGTCGAGGTACGGAATTAGTATAGTGAACCAATCGTAATAAAGTCTACTATACAAAAGCGAAATTGTGCCTGTCAGTGTGACCCGGTCAGAACCTATTTCATGTTGGCTCAGTTCTGACAGTTCTCGGTAGAATCGGATGGCCGATGCCATTGCCTTCAACTTCTCAAATCCGATGCGACCCGTAGCGGGTACTATCGGCTCCGATGCGACTCGGCTCCGAGGAAAATGAAAAATGTATCGCAGTATGAGTTTCCATAAAGATGTTTTTTTTGCGTGATACACGCAAAAAAGGGGATGCGTTTCTTTGGTGGGTGTCTCACGCACCACATCTGAAGGGTTATAGGTTTGTATCCGATATCGCAACTAGCCGTCCGCATTCAATTTTGGGGAAGCTAAACTGGAATTGAGTTTGGAGTTTAATGGGATTGGGTTTGGAATCACAAGCCTTCAAACTGGGAAGTAACTCCCCAAAATTGGCGGGGTGCGCCTAGCGGTACACGAATGACTGGGTTCACTCTCAGGATTTGCTGGCGAGTTTCGGAAATACTGGTTTCTTCTCATCAATGAACAAGTTGCGAAATCCAACAAAAAAAGTTTTATACTGCGTAACATGAGATACTACTTAAAATCCGATTTCTAGTTTATCAGAAAATCATTTATCTGATTTTTAATTCTTTAACTTTGCGTTGTGAACCACCGTATAGTTTTTTGGGTTCGCTAAGTCAAAGTTTATTAGCTTTACCGAAGTTTTCCGAATCCATTTGGAGAACTTTAAATGAAAATTTCAAAGCATAAAAAGCATAATATAAGAGTATGGATATAGTAATTATGATTGCCCAATTGATTTTCGGTTTATCAATTTTGGTTGGATTGCACGAAGCAGGACACATGTATGCTGCGAAAGCTTTTGGCATGCGAGTAGAGAAATTCTCGATTGGTTTCCCTCCTAAAATTTTCAGCAAGAAGATTGGTGAGACAGAATATATGATTGGCGCAATTCCCCTAGGCGGATTTGTGAAAATATCAGGAATGATTGATGAGTCGCTCGACACCGAAGCCATGTCGAAAGAACCAGAGCCTTGGGAATTCAGAGCAAAACCTGCTTGGCAAAGGCTGATTGTGATGTTAGGCGGAGTGATTGTGAACGTAATTACGGGTATAATCATTTTTATTGGCCTAACTTTTTTTTACGGAGACGATTATGTTTCCAAATCTGAAATGAATAAGCACGGGATTTATGCGAATGAATTCGGAGAGAAAATCGGCTTCAAAACGGGCGATAAAGTCATCAATATCAATGGAGAAGATTTCAAGAACTCGGCAACGATTCTCTCTTTGAACAATATGATGGATGAGGGGACTTACATCACTATTGAGCGTAATGGCGTAGAGAAAAAGGTGGTTTTTCCTGCTCAGTTCATGGACAAGTACCAAGAGTTTGCAGAAAATAATAAAGGCGCTGGACGTGCAATTTCGCCTTTGACTCCTTTTAAAATAGAGAAAATACAAGATGGAACTCCTGCAAGCGAAGCAGGTCTGAAAGCAGGAGACAGAATTGTAGAAATAAATGGAAAAGCAGTAGATTATTTGAATACACTCAAAGAAGAATTGAGACACAATACCGAAAAAGAAGTTTCTTTGGTAGTGTTGAGAGACGGACAAAACAAGAAATTAACTGCTAAACTAGGCGAAGACCCAACATTAGGATTTGAGTATGAAAACCTTCTGAACTCCACTCACATCGATTACAGCTTTACCGAGTCAATTCCGAAAGGAACGAAAGATGCTTTCGGCAAACTAACAGAACAAGCAAAAGCATTTAAAATGATGGCTACTGGCGAGTTGGACCCAATGAAAAATCTGGGTAGTTTCTTCACTATCGGCAAAGTTTACGGTGGCACATGGATTTGGCAACGCTTCTGGTTCATCACAGGAATGCTTTCTATGGTTCTTGCGTTTATGAACTTATTGCCAATTCCTGCATTGGATGGCGGTCATGTAGTATTTCTTACCTATGAAATTATTTCTGGCAGACCTCCATCAGACAAGTTCTTGGAAAATTCTCAGAAAGTGGGAATGGTAATACTTTTGAGTCTGATGGTATTTGTAGTCGGTTTAGACTTTTTCAGAACCTTTATAAAATAACTTCTCAGCAGAAATTGAATTAGAGGTGTAGGCGTTTTCGCCTGCACCTTTTTTAATGTGCTTTTCAGATTTTTCTTAGTACATGACAAGAAAGGAATTCCGAATTAATTCCGTCCTCTTCAGAGGGCGGGTTTTGAAAATTGTCATGTACTAAGAGGTTTTTTGTAAAATGCTATATCTTGCAACACAACTTTAAAACGATAAAATATGAAATGGATTAACCGATGGTTTTGCCGATTCTGTTACTGGCTAATAGGCTGGAAAGTGAACGAAGTGAAACCGCCAGAAGTCAAAAAGTATATCATTATTGTGGCAGGGCATACTTCCAACTGGGATTTCCCCCACGGCTTGCTCACTCGCCCGCTCATTCATTGCGAAACTTCGGGCTTTCTCATCAAAAAATCTTGGGTAGATTCCCCCATTGGCTTTATGATGAAATGGTGGCGCGCAATTCCTGTGGACAGAAGCAAGGCAAAAGGGAGCATGGTGGAGCAAACAGTTAACCAAATGAATGCGAGAGAGGAACTTGGTTTGTGCATTGCCCCAGAAGGCTCCAGAAGTGTAGGGAAAGAATGGAAGTCTGGATTTTACCACATTGCCAATTCTCTTCAAATTCCTATTTTCTGCGTTTATTTCGATTATTATAGAAGGGAAACGGGAATTCAGAAGGCTTTTTACCCAACAGGAAACATGGAGGCGGATATCCAGGCTTTGAAAGATTCTTATTCGGATAAACTGCCAATGTATCCTGCAAAATCAAGTGTGGAGCATAAGAAGCCAACAGATTTCAAACGCAGTTTCTGGTTCTATACCAAGCCATTTGTCCGCATTTCCTTTCTGATTGGCTTGATTTTTTTACTGTGCAATTTGGATTTGTTGGCTTACGGTGCTGGGCAAGCGATTGGACAAGTGAAAGTAATCACCCAAGCAGAACCTGTGGAGTCTTTCCTAAATAACCCTGATTTCCCTACCGAGAAAAAAGAGAAAATTCGGCTGATTCAAGAAATTAGGCAATTTACTTTCGACTCATTAGGATTGGATAGAACCGAGAGTTATACCAAAATGTATGACCAAAACGGAAAACCTTTACTTTGGAATGTAACCGCCTGTGGAGCTTACGAACTAAAAGCCTATAAGTGGGATTTTCCACTTCTGGGTTCGGTGGGCTACAAAGGTTTTTTCGATTTGGAGAAAGCAGAAAAGCTAGAATCTGAGCTGAAAACTGAAGGTTTTGATACCAATTTGAGAGAAGTAGGCGGTTGGAGCACACTAGGAATTTTGAATGACCCAATTCTCTCAGAAATGTTGAATAGAAGTGAAGGGAGTTTGGCAAATCTGATTTGCCATGAACTCACTCATGGTACAATTTTTATTAAAAGTGGAGTGCCAATCAACGAGAACTTGGCAAGTTTTGTGGGAGATTATGGGGCAATCTGGTTCTTGAAAAGCAAGTATGGAGAAAGCTCCAAAGAATATTTGCACTATGTGAACGGGAAAGTAGATAGAGACTTATTCACGAATTACTCACTCCAACAGGCAAAAAAGCTTTCAGAGTTGTATAAGTCTTTCGATGTTGCGCTCTCCAACCAAGAAAAGGAAAAAAGGAAAATCCAGTTTATTCAAAATTTTGCAGATGGATTATCAGAACTTCCATTCAAAAATGAAGGATATAAGAAGTATTTCTCCGAAGAATTGCCCAACAATACTTTTTTCATGTCCCGCATTCGCTACAAAGCCAAGCAAAATCTTTTCAAGAAAGAATTTGAAAACGATTTTAACTCAGACTTTCCTACCTATTTAGTACACTTGAAGGGCAAATATGAATCTATTTTTTAGTCAATAAGTATAACGATTTTTGCTCTAATTCTAATCCCAATTCTAACTTCAAATGCGTAATCTTGGGAGAGGAGACACTAGAGAAAAATAGTTCTGTTTAGAGTAGGAAAACCCCTTGCTATCCAGTTTTTTAAGTGCAATGCTATCTGTCCTCAATTAGTTTTTTAGCTTATGGTCAACATAAAAAAAGGATAAAAAGACCTTTTATGTAATTTTATAGTGTTAAATCCGCATTTTTTCTACTTGAAATTAAAATCAATGTACTATTGACGTATGAATATTTTATTGAGTGTTCTTATTGTATGATATTATGATTATTTATAAGTAAAAAAATCCGATAAAAAACAGGAAATACGTAAAATAGAAATAAAGCTTTGAAATGGTTTTTGCAATACATAGATTTGGCTAGTTAGATGAATCTTAGCATAATTATTCAACAGTATTACTTAGCGCAAAAGCCCGACACTATGAGGAGTTCTATTTTAGTGATTGATGACGATATTCGATTTTTTAAACAGCTAGAGTTGGCTCTGGCAGTTTATGACCTCTCACACGCAAAAAATAGTAGGCAAGCGGGAATCCTTCTGTCAAATGGAGATTATGACTTAGTATTGCTCGATTTGAATCTGAATGAGCAAAGCCCAACCTTCGAGGGGTTGAACTACCTAAAAACGATTAGACAAAAGCATCCTATTATTCCAATTATAGTACTTTCTAAGCATTCAGGCTATAAAGAAGTGTCGGAAGCAATGGGAAATGGCGCATTGAGCTTTTTCAACAAGAACGACCAGGTTTTGTTGGATTGGAGAAATAAAATCCAACAAGCCATTACAAATAAGCGACTTTTGGAGTCTAACTTTCCGTTTGTAGGTAAGTCAGAAAAGTTCGATAAGCTTAAAGCTCAATTGAATAATGTAGATGGAAAGCTCAAAAAACCTATCTTGCTTTCAGGCAGTTTAGGCGTTGGAAAACTTTCTGCGGCAAGGTATTTCCACAATCAAAGTGATAGTCGCTATTACGAATTCGTGGAGCTTGATTTGTCGAGAGTTAAGCCAGAAGACTATAGGCTTGAAATTGCTCAAGCGTTGAAAACCTCTAAGAAGGGAACGCTTTTCATGAAAAGCCTACACAAATATGATGACCAAGCACAGCAGTTAATGATTGAAATCTGTTTGGCTGGGCAAGGAAAAAGCGAGCAATTCAAGTGGATTGGGCAACTCATTTCCTCTTCTTCTACGCACCTTACTTCTAAAATGACAGAGGGGGCGTTCAATTCCGATTTGTATTATCATTTTCAAATCATCAGTATTCCGCCTCTGAAAGAAAGAAAAGAAGATATTGAAGAGCTTCTCAAATATGAGCTTAGAAAAAGAGGTTATAGGAATTTGGATAAGGTTTTGGAGCGTAAAGCAAAGAAATACCTAATCAGTTTCGATTATCCGTTCAATGTAAAACAACTCAAAAATATAGTCGATTCCATGCTAATTAATATGGAAAGGCTAGGAAAAGAAGAGGTGGATGTTGAATGCCTTCCTAAAGAAGTGGTAACAAAATCCTATGATGGAGAGGATGATTTCCAACTTCACGAAATGGAAAAGGCATTGGCCTTTACAGAGCTAGCTTTTATAGAAAAAGCATTGAGAAAAGCACTTGGGGCCAGAGGAGAGGCGGCAAAACTCCTGAAAATCAAAAATGATGATAACTTAAGAAATCGAATTATTAAACACAATAAGAAATTCCCAAAGTTAATTAGTCAATTCCCAAAAGTGGTGGAGCTTTATCCTAAAATAGTAAAGTAGTAATTAGATGTGTGATTTTAGATTTATGATAAAATGAAATTACAGGCTTCTAACAAACTTCCACTTTACCAATTTGAGAATTTTTCTCAGTTCAACGAAATTAGGCATTATGTTTCCACCAGAGCGGGTGGAGTGAGTGAAGGAAATGGGTTGGATACTTTGAATGTCAGCTTCATGGCAGACAATAAGAGGGAAGCCGTTATTGAAAACAGAAAACGGATTACCAAAGCGATTTCCATTTCTCCTTCCAAACTTATTTTCCCAAGTCAAACTCACGAAGACAATATTGTGCTTGTCGATTCCACTTTCTCTGCCAATTCCTACCAGAAAATGACTTGTACGGATGCGCTGATTACTAACCAAAAAGGTTTCTGTGTTTCCATAGTTACCGCAGATTGTGTCCCCGTTTTACTGTTCGATTCCAAAAAAAAAGTTGTAAGCGCAGTTCATGCAGGTTGGCGAGGAACGGTAAAGATGATTGCCCAAAAAGCAGTTCTGAAAATGCAAGCCGATTTTGATTCTAAACCAAAAGACATTTGGGTAGGAATTGGGCCTTCGATTAGCCCAGAAGTTTATGAAGTTGGGAATGAGGTAATTGCTGAATTCATAAAAGCATTTGGTACAAAACAAGGTTTAGTCTCCAATGAAATGACCGATGGAAAAGGATTTGTAAACCTTTGGGAAGCCAATAAAAGGCAACTCACAGAAATCGGGATTCCCGAATCGCAAATTGAAATTGCAGGAATCTGTACTTATTCCAATCCAGAAACCTTTTTCTCCGCTCGGAGGAATACTGGGAAAGGCGGAAGATTTGCTAGCGGAATTTATTTGGTTTGACCAAATTAATAATAATGTTAGCCAGACTTCGTCATAATTAAATTCAAGGCTTTTTCATAAAAAGAATTTGGATTGTCGGTTTAAGTC
>JBLIFI010000112.1:0-11246 GCA_047633715.1 Flammeovirgaceae bacterium | reverse complement strand
ACAACACCACAGAACCAACTTCTACACAGAAAGAAAACTACGAATTGGCGGCAGAATTATTCACTCCAGTTCTCTCTCAAATCAAGCAAATTGCCAATACCGATTTGCCAAAAATTGAGAATAAATTAAATCAACTAGGTGCGCCTTATACTCCGAATCGGATTTTGAATTGGAATAAGGATTGATGTGTTGATTTGAGAATGAGTTGATGTGTTGATTATTCTAGTTCCCCGACATCTTGGAGATGTCGGGGAACTTTTGGTTTAGGATTTGATGTCAAAATTCAGTTTCAAAACTAGCAATGGTTTTCTTTATTTTGTCATTCTGACTTTAGGAAGAATCTATCCTGTAACTCTAAAAACAGTTTCTTCGCAAGCTTGGAGGCGAGTCCCATCAGAATGACAAAATAATTTAGAGAACTGTTCTGACCATTTTGAATAGTTCATTTGCCCTCATTTCACTAAGATTATTGGAATTTGTAAATGAAGCAAATAGTGGAACGATGTAGTTAATAAACCCATCTGATTTTGTATTTCTCTTATATGATATCAGAAAATCTGATGGATTCCTGCTACTAATACTCATTGGAGCTACAGGTGTAGGTAAATATTGCGTTAAATAAGAGTTGATAATTTCGTTACGATTATTGCTTGATAATATAGAATCGTATATTTGATTAAATTGAACTGTAGTGGAATCTCTGTAGTTAAATATATCATTTACTCTGTCAATCTCTGAAGGCCTTATAGCTTCTTTTTCTTTTCTTACAAAGTTAACTCCATAGATTGTGGCTTTTTTTAGATAACCCTCTGATTGTTCAAACAACTCATAATCAAATTCATACAGTACAATCAAGTACAAACTAATTGCAGTTTCCAGCAAATTTCCATCTTCTTGGTTTGTGATAATTTCTGGAATCAGTTCTTTCAAACTTTCGTCTAATTGTTCGTTGTGTTTGTAGCTTTTGAGTAAAGTGTATTTATTCAACACCTTTTTCACTTTTCTCGGGTTAGTGAATTTCATGTGGTTGAATAAGCTGGTTACTTCTTGGGCGATATCCATTTCCGAACTGTGCTCGGTTGGAAAGTGCCTTTGCATGAGTTTGTACAAATCGAAACCTTTTGGAGCTTCAAAAGAGAAATCGAAAATCTTCTCCAAATATTCGGCTGATTTAACAACATCTTTATACTTGATTTCGATAGCTTGCTCCACAGCTTTCTTATCGACTCCGAAGAAGAAAATAGTTCGCTTGCCGTAAGTAAAAAACAGTTTGATGGCAGAAAGGAGTTTGATGACGTTTTCGGGTTCGCATCTGTCCAAATCGTCTATAAAAACGATGAGCGTTTGATTGTTTTCAAGCGTGTCTTCTTCCAACTGCTTGAAAGCTATTTCAAATTCTTGTGTACGATGAGCCAAAGAATTATTTTCAAATTCTTCCAAGCCTTCTTCTAGTGCATTTATAGTTTCTTTTGGAGAATAAGATGCAGAAATGGGAAGGTTTGGGTCAGCTATTCTAAATGTAGTAGATTTTGCAAATCCTTTAAGAATATCTAATCCTAAACCAAATAACTTAGAAGCCGTATCTTTTGACTTACTAAACCATTTCATTTCTTTTGAAATCATTTCCATCAAAGAAAGTGGCAGATTCTCGTCCGTCTCATATTTCCAAGCTTCAAAGAATACAGGTTTGAATTTCTTTTTGTCTAAGTTGTTTTCCAAATAATGGAAAAGTGTGGTTTTTCCGCTCCCCCAATTTCCGAACAAGGCAAACATTTGATTCTCTTCAAAGTTTATATTCCCGCCTTCCAAGAAGCCTTGAATGGCTTTGGCTTTCGGGATTGTTCCTAAATAATCGTCTTTTTCTTCGAGTGATTTATTTGCTCGGTTGCTTTCAATTGTGATTTCGCTCATTATTCCTTTATTGTTTGTTAGATGTTGTAAATTAACAACTTCTAGTTGATTTATAAAGGTTGAATAGAAAACCTTCTTAGAGAGATAGAAAACATCATACTACTATACATTTTTCATTTTCCTCGGAGTCGAGTCACATCGGAGCCGAGTCGCATCGGATTTGAGAATCCGAGAACTGTCAGAACTAAGGTTCTGACAGGCACGGTTTTACTTTTGTACAGTAGTATGAGAAAATATACCATATTTCCACAACCAGCCGTCCACAATTCCCCACCGCAACTAGCCGTCCGCAATCAAATTTGGGGAAGGGAAAGCAGATTGGAGTTTTCTAAACTGAATTGATTTTGGATTGGTAAAAGAGTTTCCAAACGCTAAACTGCTCCCCGAATTTGGCGGAGTGCCGCCCAGCGGAACATTCTCTTATGAAGAACTTGGAATGAGTGAACTGCTTGGTTTCTTCTCACAAATGAGCAATCTGCAAAATCCAACCAAAAGAAAATTTGAGGAAGGGAAAGCAGGTTGGAGTTATCTAAATTGAGTTGGTTTCAGATGCTTTTATTCACTACTTGTCCAGTTACGGCAACCTATTAAAAACAAAACCTCTTTCGGTTTCCTGCTCCTCAAAATCCAATTCCATTTTGAAGAGATACATAAAGTGTCTTTTGTCTATAATTACCCGAAATTCATCGAGCTGAAAAACCTTGTCTTCCTCTTTGGGTTGGTCGAAGCCGAGAAAGAAGCTCGCTCCACAGCCTCCGCCACGCATTCCCACACGCAAACCATAACCTTCAGGAATATTCTTATTGTCCAAAATATATTTGGCTTCCAGTTTGGCTTTTTCGGTAATTTGGATTGGGGGAGTTTGGATTTCCATGGCTTTGAGTCTGTTTGGAATAGTTTAGAAGAAACAGCTTGACAAAGCTATGAGTTCAGCGCTAAGAAATCAATTTCCTGTCGAAACTTCTGAAACGGAAAGGTATTTTGGAGAGCAGGTTCTGGAAATCTACCACTTGGTTGGAAACGGTAATTGTTTTCCCGAAGCGATGTTCAAAAACTAGGGAATTACTTTTGGTATCAAAAAAGGCATCGCTGAATTTCCCAAAATCAATTTTATGAGTTTTCCCTTGCGACTCTGCATCGAAGCCTAAAGAGCTTGCTTGCAAGATTTTTGTATTTGTCCCGAAGTTAAGACTTTCCTCCAACTCGCTATCTGTATTTTGGAAGCGCGTGTTGCCTTCATAGCTACTTCCTGATGCTTCGCTAAGTATTTTCCGTAACAATTCCTCATTACTGCTTTTTTTAGGTGTTGTAACTGCTTTGCTTTCTGTTACTTTCTTTCGGTTGGAGTCAGAAACTGCCACTACTTTTTCAGGTTCAACAATTTCGCTTTCTTCTTCCGCATTCTTCTCAGAAGAAACCTCATCATTGCCATCTTCCATAAAATCTTCTCTCATTTTGTTGATTTTGGAAAGAATGTATTCAGCATTTTCTACTTCAATGTCATCTTTTGGTTCTTCCTCCACACTTTCCGAATCTTTCATCATGTTCATGAAATTCCCAAAATCATCGGGAATACTTTCCATCAACTCATTCCAGCCAAAATGATGATTTCCTAAAATCTCATCAGACATATTCTTATAAATCAGCACAATAGAATCTTCATCTGCCGATTGCCTAATCTCCTTCAAATTTGCCCAATACACATGACTTCCCGACAGGTTTTCGGAGTCAAAAATCACAAACCCATTTTCATCAATTCCCTTTATCAGACCTTGCCCAGTAATAATTCCCATCTCCTTTTTACTGATGGAAATATTATAAATAGTAGGAAAGCGAAGTGGGTGGTTGCCTTGTGGTTTCATAAAAATTGGAATTTTGAGTTGTGAATTTGTTCGTTCAACAACCGAATTTATCTAAATCTGCTCAGAATACAATATTTAGTAAGAATGAAATCAGAAAAGCGACTTTTATTAGGATTTTGAGTCTTGTAAACATTCCGTTCGTATAAAACTGATAATTAAAGCTGGGGAAATAGTCTATCTTCCGAATTACTCTAAGTATCAAATAATAAACCACCAAGCATTATGAAAGCAATCAAAACAATAATTTGGGTTGCCCTATTTTTGGTAATCAGTTTCGTTGGATTTCTACTCTACGAAACTCAGGATGAAATAAATGCTACTTCCGAAAATATGGATGAAGTACTTCAAAAACTACATAATCAGAAGAAAATGGTAGGCTTTGCAGTATCCGTATTTGATAGCGAGAAAGTGATTTACGAAAATGCCTTCGGCTTTGCCGATAGAGAAAATCAGATTTCGTATGATATAAACACGCAACAATACATCGCTTCAATCTCCAAGACAACCATTGGTATTGCTTTGATGAAAGCCGAAGAATTAGGGCTTCTGAAAGTAGAAGATGGAATCAATCAGCACTTGCCTTTTGAAATAAATAACCCCAAGTTCCCAAATAATGAAATTACCCTATTCCAACTCGTAACACATACATCTTCCCTAGAATATAATGAGAAAGTAGTAGAATCGCTTTACGTGGCAGATAGCGCAAAAAACAAATCCCTAGCTCAGTTTGTGAACAACTATTTTCAGGATGGTGGTTATGGGGAAGTAACTTTCAGCGAATATGCTCCAGGAGAGAATTGGAGTTACTCTAATATTGGCGCAGGCTTGGTAGCTTATGTTATCGAACATAAATCTGGAATGCCATTTTCGGAGTTCACCAAGAAATACATTTTCGAGCCATTGGAAATGGAAAACACCTTTTGGTTTGAATCAGATGCGGATAGTACAAAGCATTCAGGATATTATGAACCCCAAGACAAATCTGTCTCCAAAGTAAGTACAAGTGGCGTACAGCTTTATCCATGTTGAGATATGATTACAGATGTTCATGATTTGACTAAATATTGCTAAGCAATTATCGGAAGGGACAGTCGATTACTCAAAGAGTCTTCTTTTGACAAGATGCTTCGCCCTTCAGTTGCCTCTTCGGTATCCAATTAAAGTATGGATAATCATGGAATTTTCTTTTCGATTGATAGAAATGAATACGGAATCACCTATCAGCTCACAGGTGGAAGTGGAGGCGATAATTGCATCAATACCATGATGTACTTTGATAAAACAACTAGCTTAGGATATATTTTTATTGGAAATACAGGACCATCCAAGCTAAACAGAAGTAATCATATTTGGATTTATAGAGCGTTGGTAAGCCTTGGAGATTCTGTCTATTTGTCAGATTCCGAAAAGTCTGCTCTTGATAAAATTAGTTACCGATTCCATAATTGGTACAATAGAGTTCGAGCATTTTTCTAAGAGTACGTTTGGAAAGAAAAACGGTTGAAATTTCAAATTGGATAATTGGATTCCAAAACCTTGAAAAAATAGCAATGAAGCTAGATTTTATTGGAAATGTCATTTTCATAGCATCGGCTACCGACTTGCGAAAAAACTATCTTTAACAACTTTGAGATAGTTCCCTCCCAAGGTCGGGCAGGGTCGCCTGGCGATGACACAAAACCGCCAAATATTCACAAAAAAAACCTTTAAATACCTGAATATCAAGTATTTGAAATATAATTAAAATACAACCAAAACATTCCAAACATACTCTAAAAGATATGGGAGTTGAGATATAGCAAAAAATAACATTGCCATATCTCAACTCGCTTACTAGAACCTCTCTCTCCCAAAGTAAATCTTCTTTCGCATCAAAAATATTGACGCTTAACTTCCTATATTCTTAAGTTTTTGCTGGTGCAAGCATCCACGTTTCCACCTAGAATGCAAAATATATAAGTAGTATGGATGTACTCAATCCCCAAATTAACGATTGAACGAAAATATTCCATAACTCATTGACTATTAATATTAGGCAAGTCTAATATTCCACTTTCTCTTTTCCCCAATTCTCTTTCTCTCCTGCCGACCAAAGCTCTGGGTAGAAAATACGAAGTTGGAAACGGGGAGGTAAATATTTTTGCCAATTGGTTCCACCAGTAGCAGAAATAACCTCTGGGTCTTTTTGGAGATAGCGAACTGCCGATTTGTAATGTTGCAAAGGCCATTCAACATTTACCAAGTGGTCGAACTCTCGCATGGCAGAGGTAAGCGCACTAATATTTTGGGCATCAATATATTTGCTTTGATAAATTTGCCAAAGGTTTGCGTCTTTAAACTCATAGGCAGTTTTCACAAATTCCGACATATACTTTTTCTCAAACATGTTGAGTGTCAGCGTCTTTTTACCTGTGGAGAGTTCCGTTGCGCCATTTTTCCAGTAGGCGTGTTGTAGCATCTCTTCAATAGTAGTATTTGCGTTCAAATTATCTCGATGCTCTTTGGCAACCAAGTTTTTGATTGGAGCAGAGGCAATTTCAATCATTCTGTACTGTGCAGATTGGAAACCACTTGCAGGAAGTAGAGACATTCTGAACTTCAAAAATTGCTCTGGGTCCATTCCCTCTACCATAATTCCAAAAGAATCTACCAAATGGCGGAAATAGCGATTGATTCTTTGCATACGTTTCAAAAACCACTCTTCAGTCAAATCTTTGTCATGAGATATTTGACCCATTTCCGAGCGAATCAGCTTGAAATAAAGTTCTGTAATTTGATGGTAAACAATGAAAATTTCCTCATCAGGAAAATCTGTCTTGGGGTTTTGCAGACTTAGCAAAGTATCCAAATGGATATAATCCCAATAAGTGAGGTAGTTGGCGTAGAGTAAACCATCGAGGTAAGAAGACAAATCTTGTCCCATTACATCGTATTTCTCTTTCAGTTTACTTAGTTGCTCAACAATTTTTGAGTCTATTTCTGCTGTTTCCGTATTTTTGGTATTCTCCGTGTTGTCTGTTCCTATTGGGCAAGGCATTTTTTTTCTATTTTGTTGTTCCAACAAAGGTAATCTATATTTTTCTTTTCAAAACAGACAGAAATCAGGCAGGCAGAGCTATTTTGTTATGTTTTCAAATATCAATCTCTCAAGTCAATTTAAAAAACTAATCAGTTTTCCTTCCCAACACTTGCATTCTGTGTGCGTCTAGCTTAATGAGAATGAAAAGCAGAATGGTAAATGCTACTAAAGACGAACCTCCATAGCTGAAAAATGGCAAGGGAATTCCAATTACAGGGAAAAGTCCGATGGTCATTCCGATGTTTATCATAAAGTGGAAGAAGAAAATACAAGCTACAGAATAGCCATACGCTTGGGCAAATGAATCTTTCTGCCTATCAGCCAAAGCAACTACTCGGTAAATGAGTGTTACAAAAAGGGCAATCACAATCAAGCTTCCCATCCAGCCTTGTTCCTCGCCTACTGTGCAGAAAATAAAATCGGTGCTTTGGTCTGGTACAAAATCGAACTTGGTTTGAGTTCCTTCCAAGAAACCTTTACCAAAAACTCCACCCGAACCAATGGCAATTTTTGATTGATTTACTTGATAACCCGCGCCTCTTGGGTCAAGCTCTGGGTTGATAAGAATTTCAATTCTTCTACTTTGATGAGGTTGTAAGACATCGGTAAGAATAAATTCCATACTCATCACTAATATAATAGAGGCTGAAACACCCAAAATAACATACACAAATACTGACGGGTCTCTACGAAAAAGAATAACAACTAAACTAGCAACTAAACCTAAACCCATCATAATCATGACAAGTGCGTAGTTTTCAGTTGATACAATAAAAATTAACAACGCAGTTAAAATCAATATGATAATAACATGGAAAAACTTTCTTTTTATAGCTTTCAAGCCGAACACCATACCAACACTTACTAGAGATGCTCCAATTAATATGTAAGTAATCAAATTATAAATCTCCCCCTTGAAAAACAAAGTCAGCACAAAAAAGAAGGTCAAGACTAAACCCAAAATAATGTAAATCGGTGGTAAACCTTTTACATACATCACAATGAAAAAAGCCCCAAAAACTAATGCAGAGCCTGTATCTCCTTGCAAAATAATTAGGCCCATCGGAATTGCCACAATAATAAATGCTCCAATATGATGAAAGAATTTTTCGAGTTTGATTGTTGGAAAATCAATAAAACTTGCCAATGCCAGCGCAGTAGAAACTTTGGCAAATTCTGATGGCTGGATTCTCACTCCACCCACTTCTAGCCAAGATTGCGCTCCTTTGATATCTCTTGCCAGAAACATGACCGCCACGAGGGAAATCATGGAAATTACATAGGCGGGAATTGCCAATTTCTTGTAGAATCGGAAATCGAGCAACATGATTGGGGTGATTACCAAGAATATACAGATGCCAATCCACATGAGTTGCTTGCCCGAATTTACAGAAAATGAGAAGATACTCTGTACATTCTCTGGGTCAAAAACAGCGGCATAAATATTTATCCAACCGAAAATTACCATGACAAAATAAACGGCAATAGTGGTCCAGTCTATGGATTGCGTGAGTTTCTGGTCTCTCATTTATCGGAATAGTGAATTGTTGGGTAACTATGGCAAAGTTAAACTAAGATTGATAGGATTTGGAATTTACTGAATTAGATTTTCAGACATTTTGTTCTTAGTACATGGCAATTTCTCAGAATCCGTCAGCTGAAGCAGACGGCAATAACTTTTTGACATATTGCCGTCCTGGAAGGAGCGAAATTAGGGATATTCATTTTTTGTCATGTACTTAGCATTTTACTAGTAAAATCCTTAATCCATCAACTCGCTCAATGCATTTTCGATTCGTTGTTTCTCGCTGGCTTTCGCCTGACCAATTGGCGGAACAGCTCTTTCGTTACAATCTGCTACGGCACAGGTTTCGCAGGCTTCATTCACTAATTTGATTCTGACATTTGGAGAATTCCAAAATCGAACTTTCTGTTTGAACTCATCATCTACCACAAATCCGATTGTAAGACTACAATTTATATCTGGAGTCGGATTCATGGTTCGGGCAAGGGAAATACAGAAATATTGTTTCTGGGAGTCGATGTAGTTGGAAATTTGCGCTCCGCAAACAGGCTTATCATAAACGCCAGCTTTCTGCAATTCTACCAAATCTCGAACTACATGAATTGAAATCCACCTTCGGCAATAATGCGCATTGCTGACTGTAGCGTGCGGAGGATGCAAACCTGCCAAATGCAGTTCTTTACTCAATCGGAATTTATCGTCTGTTGCATTATGGTTCAATCGCAGATAGAAAAGTCGATTCAGCCCCAATCTTGGTAAAAGACTCGTTAATCTGTGCATAAACATTTCGGGAGAAGCATTGTATTTCTCCATCATTTCCACAAGTTTTTCTGGTTGCCACTCACTCCAATTTAGCATATTTTTCAAATCGGCATTGAGTTCCTTTTGGGGAATGAGCAACGCGCCAGCGAAATAGGTTGCCTTGAAATTATTGAGCAATTCCTCGAAAGAATTCGCATTTGTCCAGGAATAGGTATAAGAGCGTTCGGAGTCGATTCCCAAAGAGTGGTAACCAATTTCTCTGCTGAAAATAAATGCTTTTTGTTGATTGGTCAATTTCTTGTTAATCAGCATTTTAGTTGGCTTTTCCTTATCGGTCAGCACATATCGGAAAGACTTTAACTCTTCGTAATTCGCTAGTGTTTCCTCATCAACTTCGTAGCCAATTTTATTTTGTATTACTTCAATCAGCTCTTCCAAAGTTGGCACTCTCCCCCCCCAATATTCTTCTCTAACTGCATCGGCTTCTTTCTCCAACTCCTCAAAGTAGTTGTCGTACATTTGCTGATAAGAGCGAAGTGCCGAGAAATAGAAATTTTCCACAGAAACATTGTAATGTCTGGAGATTTCAATAAGTGTGCTGATGAATGCGTTGAGCTTATCGGGCGCACCAGAAATTAGTTCAAGAATGTGCCGAGGTTCAAGCCCGAAAATATCTAGTGGTAGTTCAGAAAGGATATTGGATTTGAGCAAATCTGCCAAGGGAGCCAGTTTGCGGTCTAATTTTAGGGAAACTAGCCAATCGTAAGAAGTACCGAGCGAATCTGCCAGACTGCTGATTTTATTGGCTTTTGGGTATTTCTTTCCCTTTTCAATTTCGTTGATGTAGGAGATGGAAATACCAGTCAGTTTGGAAAGCTCCGAAAGAGAAAGTTTGGCAGTTTGACGAAGCAGTTTTGCTTTCAATCCGAAAATGAGCTTGATATTCTCTTCTTTTACCATTATTTCTGAATCGTGTTCCTTTCCTGATTTCCCTGACTCCTTAAATTGAAGCCATCGACAAATTTACCAAATTCTAACTTGGCAAAGTACAATTCAGCGAAATTTCGTTATACTATTCTTGAGCACAAAAAGAGATAATTCGCTTTTTGGAAAATCAGGTTGACTGATTGTAGATATAAGCTGATTCTAAATGTTGCCAACTTAGTTCTACTTTAAGACTCTAAACTGGAGTCATTATTAAAATGCCAATCCCTGCTTTTTTTCCATTCGCTCAACTTCCTGTTCAACAGGGTTTTGAGCTTCAATTATAGTTTGGGCAATCAAAACGATTGCCATTTTGCGGGCATCATGCAAACTTATGATTGGGTAGTGTACTTCTTGGTCAATTTGCTCCCTGAGCATGAATAGCATGGCCATCAGGACTATTGCATGATGGTGATGCCAACTTTTCCATTTCCTTATTTGATAATCGGACATTCCCAATTCATTCTTTCCATCATCGAAATTGCGCTCTACCCAATAGCGCTGTGCTTGGCGAAAAGCCAAATTCTCCTTCTGAGAATCTACTAGAGAGCCATCATTACTCAAGCTGTATTTGGTATCGGTTACTTTATTAGATATTATCAAGATTGGTTTTGTATGACCAGGTTTGCAGTTTTGAGCGGGTAGGGAAACCCGCTCTACAGCATCGAACCGTACCTCGACTCTCTGAGTCGAGCCAAGATAATAAGTATAGTAAACCAATCGTGATAAAGTCTATTACGCCCGTCAAGCGTTCTACGAATAATCAAGATGCGTTTACGTGCAGTTGCCTACTTCTCGTCCCAGACCCAGACTTCTTTGAAATGCATGGAAGCCCTAAGTCAGCCCTTTGTGGTCTTTCGGATTCGGAATACCTGCCAATCTGCTGTTTCCAAACTCCCCGCGTATTTATCTACTCGAATAGAGGTTGCCGAACTTTGCTTTCGGGTTGGAGTCCTTCCCCGCCCCTGCTTTTTAGCTGCCACAGATATTTCAGGGGCTGCCTAATTGCCTCAAGAAATGTGGCGACCGGAGCCATAAATGCCTTCCAGCTTGGGCAGACGAGAAAAGAAGGGGATTATTTGAGGCATATACAGGATATCTATGCCACGGCCCCCTCCAAGAA
>JBLIFI010000111.1:0-11356 GCA_047633715.1 Flammeovirgaceae bacterium | reverse complement strand
CTGGTGCGAAGTTCACCAAGTCAGTTGTATCGAATGTATCGTCTTCCTGAATCTTGTCGTAATCTTCTGGATTAGCGAAAGTCAAACCAAGCATTCCCTGCTTTTTCAAGTTGGTTTCATGAATTCGAGCGAATGAACGCACCAAAACAATCATAACTCCCAAAAAGCGAGGCTCCATGGCGGCATGCTCACGAGAAGAACCTTCTCCATAATTCTCATCTCCGACAACTATGGTATTCACTCCAGCTGCTTTATAAGCTCTCTGCGTAGCAGGAACTTCTCCAAATTCGCCTGTAAGCTGGTTTTTTACCCAGTTGGTTTTCTCACCGAAATAATTGACAGCGCCAATCAGCATATTATTGGAAATATTGTCCAAATGCCCACGGTAACGCAACCAAGGCCCTGCCATGGAAATGTGGTCAGTCGTACATTTTCCTTTTGCTCTGATAAGCAATTTCATGCCTTCCAATTCTTTTCCATCCCAAGGTTTGAAAGGTTCAAGCAGTTGGAGACGCTCAGAAGTAGGAGAAACTACGATTTCCACGCCAGAACCATCTTCGGCTGGAGCTTGGTAACCTGCATCTTCTACATCAAATCCTTTTGGTGGCAATTCGTGTCCTGTTGGCTCATCCAATTTCACTTGCTCGCCTTTGTCATTTGTCAAAGTATCGGTCAATGGATTGAATCCTAGCTTTCCAGAAATAGCAATTGCTGTTACCAATTCAGGTGAACCTACAAAAGCGTGCGTGTTGGGGTTTCCATCGGCACGTTTAGAGAAGTTACGGTTGAATGAGTGAACAATTGTGTTCTTCTCATGCTTGTCTGCACCCGCCCTGTCCCACTGACCAATACATGGCCCACAAGCATTTGCAAATACAGAAGCTCCGATTCCCTCGAAAGTTTTGATGAAACCATCTCGCTCAATTGTGTAGCGAACTAGTTCCGAACCTGGAGTTACTGTAAAATCAGATTTTACTTTAATTCCTTTGTCCAAGGCTTGTTGTGCAATGGAAGCCGCACGAGAAATATCTTCGTAAGATGAGTTGGTACAAGACCCAATCAAGCCGTATTTCACGTCTGTTGGCCAGCCATTCTTTTCAGCTTCTTTTGCCAATTCAGAAATTGGTGTAGCTCTGTCTGGAGTAAAAGGTCCATTCAAATATGGCTCAAGCGTATCCAAATCAATTTCGATTACTTGGTCGAAATACTTTTCAGGTTCAGCATATACTTCTGAATCTCCTGTTAAATGTTCTGCAATTCCATCTGCTAATTTAGCAACGTCTGCTCTGCCAGTAGCCGCCAAGTAACGAGACATTGATGCATCGTAACCGAAAGTAGAAGTGGTTGCTCCAATTTCTGCTCCCATGTTACAAATTGTGCCTTTTCCTGTACAAGACATAGAAGTTGCTCCGTCTCCGAAGTATTCTACAATTGCATCAGTTCCGCCTTTTACGGTCAAAATTCCTGCTACTTTCAAGATTACATCTTTTGCAGAAGTCCAACCATTCAATTTTCCAGTCAATTTTACACCAATCACTTTTGGGAATTTCAACTCCCAAGCCATTCCTGCCATTACATCTACTGCATCTGCTCCACCAACTCCGATGGCAACCATTCCCAAACCACCTGCATTTACAGTGTGTGAGTCAGTTCCAATCATCATTCCACCTGGGAAAGCATAATTCTCCAATACTACTTGGTGAATAATTCCTGCACCTGGCTTCCAAAATCCGATTCCGTACTTATTGGACACTGATTCCAAAAAGTTGAAAACTTCATTGTTTTGATTGATTGAGTTTTGCAAATCTTTACCTGCTCCTACTTTTGCCAAAATCAGGTGATCGGCATGAGCTGTGGAAGGAACTGCAACTTTAGGCTTTCCTGCTTGCATGAATTGCAACAATGCCATTTGAGCAGTTGCATCTTGCATGGCAACTCTATCGGGAGCGAAATCGACATAAGATTTCCCTCTTCCGAAACTCTCCAACTTGGTGTCGGCATGGAGGTGAGAATAAAGAATTTTTTCTGTAAGTGTGAGAGGTCTGCCCAATTCCTTTCGAGCTGCTTCAATGCGTGCTGGCATTTTGCTGTAAACCTCTTTAATCATATCCAAATCGAAAACCATGAATTCGTTGGGTTAAGGGTGAAAATTTCGTTTTTTTTGAGCGGAAAAGATAAGAAGCGTTATTAAACGTATCTTCTACTGTTCCTTTTTTTGCTTTTGGTATTATAATACTGCTTGGCTACTATTTGTTGATAGAAATCATACAATCGCATAGCCAACTATTCAACAAGGATTTTACAAACCTTGTTTGACGTAAAGTTAATAGGAAACTCATTATAAACGAAAATTCGCTAAAAGGAAAATTTCTGAGGGAGTAATTTAGAATGATTCAGGGAGGAATTGACGATTTGGTGAGTGGGCGAATTGGCGAATGAAGATTTTTCAGTTGTTAGACTGGAAGAAAGAGGAAAGAAAAAGGGGAAATTAAGAGGTAAAAATGTAATCCTGAATATCCTCAAATCCTGCGAATCCTGATTCTGATTGGAGGGAATTGGCAATTTGTCGGATTAGTGAATTGAAAACGAAATTACCATGAAATATTTCCACCTTATCACTTTTGTGTTTTTTGTTAGAGTACATCACTCGCAAGCCCAAAATTCCGATTGTTTCAACAGAATAAAGGTTTTCCTAAAGCCAGTCAATGTGGTTGGAGTCGAGAACCCTGAGTTTGTGAAATCCATCAAACGAGACATTCGCAACTTCCTTATTTCTCAGCAACAAATTAGGAATTACATTTTGGTGGATAGTGCAGAAGCCGAAACCGCATTGACTGTGGAATATATTCTCAAAAACTTGGGTTACAGAGACCAAGAAACTCTCACTCGTTGGGAATTAGAGGATGTTTATGAAGAGGAACGAGAAATGTCTTATGGCTATAACCAAGTAACTCCTGAAGAAAGTTGGAAAGCGGGAAAAGACATGATTAACCACAGTAAGCAATTTGAGTTTATGAAGTTCCTACAATCTTATGAAGGCATGTTACTCATTCTATTTCCTGATTACAAACTTGAAATCAATCAAGTTGATACTTGCACCAAAGTTATTGTGGTTTCTGAGTTTGGATTTGAAGCCGAAGAAAACCTGCAATTGAAAGAACAATTGTATTGTTTGCGGAAACTGTATCTGAAAAGTTTGAAATACTATGTAGAAGTACGTAAAATATGTATCAAAGTCTATTTATCTGAAAATGCACCAGAAATTGACTCCAATTCTAGTCTGATTTTGAATGGAAAAATCTCCAAACAAAATGGGGAATATGTTTTGATGGTAGAGTCATCTGAGACAAGTATTTTCTATTTTGGGCATGAAACCTTTATTGGTAAAAAAGTATTTGAGTCGGGGAATTTCCGCCCGTTTATTTATGAACACATTGACAGACTAGCTTTTAAAACTTTGGTGGAGTTTGATGAAATTGATGACTAATGTTATGTACTTAACGATTTTTGACTCATGAGTAGCTTACTTCTCAAATCGCCATTTCCGTATAACATGAGTTATGAGTAAAATTTAGTTCCCCTAACAAACTAGAGTTTGTCAGCTACTACAAGCCAAACTGAATCAAACTCTACTCAATCTCCACCAAAGCAGTCCAAACGCTCATTTTTGCGCCATCTACTCTTGTCCAAATTGGGCGAATGATTCCGTTGTAAACGCTGATGTTATTGTAATCTCCAAAAAAGAGGTCTGGGTTTGGAGTGAAGGATTTTTCGCTGATTTTTAGGTTTGTGAAATTATCTCCGCCATCTTTTGAATAAGCGATGTACACATCTGTTTCCGTAGAACCTTTCTCGTAAGCTCTGCGGTCGTAGAAAACCACATAAACAGAACCTGTAACTGGGTCAACAGCTAACCAATTGAAGAATTGGTGTGATTTCCCTTTATCGTCATTCACTTTCTTAGGCTCGCTCCAAGTTTCGCCTTGGTCGGTAGATTTCATAATCCAGACATCAGTATTGTCTTTGCCATTTCTTTGGTCAGACCAGTTTACATAGATTGCTCCTTTGTTTTCCCCTTCGCTTACATCGCAAACTGTTACAGGAAAGCCATTTGCTCTGCCAATTCCTGGAATTTCGATTGCCCAGCCTTCTGGTTGCTCGGCAATTACTTTGTCTTTCGCCATCCAAGTTGCTCCACCATCCAATGATTTATCGAAATAGAGTTTGCCATTCAATGACCAAGTAACATATAATTCCCCATTTGAGCCAACTGCGGGAACTGCTCCTTCGGTAGTCAAATCATCATCTATGCAGTCGCCAGAAAATTGGTTGATTTGAACTGGATTGTTCCAAGACTTTCCACCATCGGTAGATTTTGAGAATAGGATATTGGATTTGTCTTCAATGAAGTTCTTACTTCCATATTTGTCAAATTGCGTCCAAGTGAGGTAAATATGGTTGGTTTTCAAATCTACCACGCCCCATTCCTTATCTTGATCTTTATCGAAATTGAGTCCGATACTTGCGCCATCTGACCAGGTTTTCCCTCCGTCCGAAGAGCTTTGGCAAACCATTCTATCCAAAATCTCTTTGCTTTTCCAATTTCTGCCTGTCGGGTCAGAGAGGTGGAAATAATGGAAATTTCCTTTACTGTCTGCCAAAATACACGGGTCGCCCCAAACCCCTAAACTAGATTTCAGTTTTCTCGCATCCCAGGTCTTTCCACCATCTTTGGAGTGAGCAACTGTATTCAAAACCGCTCCAGCCACCATTTCTTTCGAGTTGGCAGGATTGATAGAAATACTTGGCTCACAAGGTCCAATTCCACCCGCTCCTTCATGGATTTTTACATTTTTGAATTGAGCTTGCAATGAAAATGAAGCTAAAAAACACAGAAAAAGAGACGAAGAAATTGTTTTTGGAAATTTCATTTTGGATGGAGTTTGAACCGCAAGTAAATCCGATATTTTATTATATTACACTTGAATGAGACAAAACTATCTATTGGATAGCTTCTTTGAAGGAAAACTGCCGAAAAAATAGTGAGATATTGTTTTTCTTCCTAAAAAATGAACCTCCACGACTAGCAATTTTAATGGGAAACAAATTATTACTTTTTCAATTTACGTTGCTTTTTCTGTGTGCTAGAATGGCTTTTGGGCAATCTGCGCCAGAAACCATTCACTATAATACAGAAAAAGGGCTTGCTAGCGACCAAGTTCGTAGCATTTTGCAAGATTCCAAAGGGTTCATTTGGGTGGGAACTGCCAATGGACTGAACCGATTCAATGCTTACGAATTCCAACTATTTGAGGCTGACCCCACAAACCAGAATGCACTTAACGATAATACAATCCTTGCTATCCATGAAGACAGCCAAGGTCTGATTTGGCTGGGCACGAACAATGGAGGGCTGAACCTGTACAATCCAAAAACAGAAACCTTCAAGTCTTGGAAAACAAACTCCAGCAAAATTTCCGATAATACTATTTACTCCATCGTTTCCGATAAGAATGGAATGGTTTGGCTTGCCACGAAAAAAGGCGGGCTTAATAAATTCAATCCAAAAACTGAGGAGTTTACTGTTTTCACTTATGGTAAAAACAATGGAAAATCACTTCTGAGCAATTATATATGGAAGTTACTTTGGGACAGCAAACATGATTGCCTTTGGCTAGGAACTGGAAAGGGGCTTGCCAGAATGCAAATAGAAAAAGAAGGCGATTTTTTGAATATTCCTTATAAAAACGCAAGTATAGCAAGTCTTTTCGTGCATGAAAACACACTTTGGGTGGGAATGTGGAATCTTGGTTTCTATCAACTCGACATTAGTTCCAACAAAATAATAAAGGTTTACGATGAGCAGGATGGCTTGCCAAACAACTCAATTCTAGGAATATCCAGCCAAGACGGAAAAAATATTTGGTTGGCATCTTACGGAAAGGGTTTGGTTCATTTTGACTCCAACAAGAAAAAGTTTAAGAGGTTCTCCCGAAAAAATGTGCAGGAAAACACAAATTGGGCAATGACTTTCGATAATAGTGGCAACCTATGGTGCGGTACTTTCGGAGGATTGTTGCACTATCAGATTGCGAGTAGAAAAGGATTTAACCTTTATGACAAAAAACTGCTAGAGGATAAATTGAATAGCGAGAGTGTCTCGGCAATTTCGGGCAGTTCTTTAGATAGAATTTGGGTAGGAACTTTGAAAGGCTTGAACAGAATTTCTTTGAATGAGGATTATGAGGTAAAGGAAATCACGCCCATCATTCCCCCACAGATTTCGAGTGCATTGATTCGTGGAGTGCATGAAACTGCCAACGGCACAGTTTGGGTAGCAACTTGGGGCGGTGGAGTGGATAAATTAACTTTTTCTGAAAATGGAGAAGTGAAAAGTACCAAAAATTTCCACTACACAGGAACTAGAAAAAATGACAGAAAAATAGCCTCTGACCAAATTTTAAGTAGTTATTTAGATTCTAAAGAAAGGCTTTGGATTGGCTCTTTGAAAGGTCTTAACAGGATTGATACAAAAGACGAAAGTATTGATTACTATTTCTCAAAAAGGGGAGACACAAGCTCATTGTCAGATGATTATGTTTATGCAATTTATGAAACAAAAGATGGCGTAATTTGGGCGGGGACAGCACAGGGCTTGAGCAAGTGGAGTGGAGAGGGAAATAAATTCGATATTTTTCGACACAGCATAATTGATAGTAAATCTCTCAGCCACAATAAGGCTATTTCCATTTTGGAGGATAAAGTAGGGAACTTTTGGGTTGGTACAGATGGTGGCGGATTGAACTTGATGAACCGAACTGATGGAACATTTACAGTTTACAATGAGAAAAAAGGCTTATCGGGGAATTCTGTAAAGGGAATTGCCGAAGCAAATGATGGCACACTCTGGATTTCCACCAACAAAGGTTTGAGCCACTTCACTCCAGCCAATGAAACTTTCAGAAATTATTATGCCACCGATGGCTTGCAAGGAAATGACTTCGCCAAAAGCAGTACAGTTTCTTTCCCTTCGGGGCATATTTTAGTGGGCGGAGCAAATGGATTCAACGTGTTTTTACCTTCGGAGCTCACAGAAAATCCGATTATTCCGCAGGTTGTGATTACGAGTTTCAAACTATTTGGGAATGAGGTTTTGATTGGGAATGACAGCTCGAATGTGGAAAGCCCGTTAAGCAAAAGTATTGCCTACACCAACCAAATTGATTTGACTTATGAAGACAAAATTATTGAATTTGGATTTGTAGGATTGAATTATGTGAAGTCTGACAAGAATGAATATCGCTACAAAATGGAAGGTTTCGATACCGATTGGCGATATACGAACTCCAACCGAAGATTTGCCTCTTATACCAACTTGCCCTCTGGCAAAAAATATACTTTCCGAGTACAGGCATCTAACAATGATGGGCGATGGAACGAAGAAGGCGCATCGGTCATACTTAATATCAAGTCGCCACTTTGGGAAACTTGGTGGTTCAGAATTGGGGTTTTGGTTCTAATTGGATTGGGAGGTTTTGGTTTTTTTAAAGCGAGGACTGCCAATTTGCAAGCTCAAAAAGCCAAATTAGAAGAGCAGGTTTCTGAGAGAACTGCCGAGTTGCAGATGAAACAAGAGGAAATAATGACTCAAAATCAGGAACTCCACCAACAGCAAGAGGAGATTTTAACACAGAGAGACAATATTGAGAAAAAAAACGAGGCACTTCTTTCTCAAAAAGATGAAATACAGAAATCTCACAAGAATATTCAGATATTGACTGATATTGGGCAGGAAATCACAGCTGTTCTTGATTTGCCCACAATTATTATGAAAACCTATGAAAGCGTAAATGAGTTGATGGATGCTTCTGGTTTCGGAATTGGGATTTATGACGAAAAAGAAGGCACCATTACTTTCAAAGGTTACATAGAAAAAGGTCTTGTTTTGCCCACGCACAAAAATAAATTCGACCCAGAAAATGACTTAGGAAGTTGGTCTATCAAAAACAGAAAAGAGGTTTTTATCAATGATTTGGAGACGGAATATCAAAATTATTTATATGGCAAGGAAGTAGATGTGTCGGAGGGCGAAGTTCCCCAATCAGTAATTTATCTTCCTCTTATTTTGCAGGGCAGAGATATTGGCGCAATTACCGTACAAAGTTTCGATAAGGATACCTATACAGAACAGGATGTTACCTTGCTGAGAAGCTTGGCGACTTACGTTTCCATTGCGGTAGATAATGCAGAAACTTACCGAGAAGTTAAAAAATCGAATGAGGTCATCAAAGCCAAGAATAAAGATATTATGGATAGTTTGCGCTATGCGGAAACCATTCAGAAATCTGTGCTTCCTACCAAAAAAACCATCAACGATTTTGTACAAGACCATTTTGTGATTTTCAAGCCGAAAGATGTGGTTTCGGGCGACTTCTACTGGTTCAGGGAAGTAGATGGGCGAGTTTTCTGTGCTGTTGTGGATTGCACAGGGCACGGAGTTCCTGGCGCATTCATGTCTCTGATTGGAAATGAATTGCTCGAAACAATCATTACTCGTGAAAAAGTATTCAATCCTGCCGAGGTTTTGGAATTGATGAATGAGGGAGTTCGCTCCACACTCCAACAAGACAAACAACTGAATTCTGATGGAATGGATGTTGCTTTGTGTATGATTGAACAAAATGAAAATAGTGTGAAAGTAACTTTTGCTGGAGCGAAAAGACCTATTTTCTATACAGAAAATGGGGTTTTCAAAGAAGAAAAAGGCGATAGAAAATCTGTGGGTGGTTGGCAAAAAAAAAATACACCCAAGTTCAAAAACATTGAATTGGAGTTGGCAAAAAATGATATAATCTACCTTACTTCCGATGGGTTTGTAGACCAAAACTCGCTTGGCGGAAAAAAATATGGCACGAAAAAACTCAGAAGTGTACTTAAAGAGATTTGCAAATTAGATATTAATACACAAGAAGATTTTTTGCGTAACGAGCTCCACACGCATCAACAAACGCAAAGCCAGCGAGATGATATTAGTATTTTCGGAGTGAAGATTTAAAAAAAGGAATGAAAAAATTATGAGTGTAAAACTTAACACTCATAATTGTGGATTCTAATTTGTCGCATTCAAGTCCAAAGTTGTTAAGCAGGCTTAGGCTTTCTCAAAACGTTTCAATTCCCGAAATAGCCTCTCGGTGGGCAAACCGACTACATTGAAATAAGAGCCTTCAATAGATTCAATTCCAATCATGCCAATCCATTCTTGGATTCCGTAAGCTCCTGCTTTGTCGAATGGTTTGAATTGCTCAATATAATAGGCGATTTCAGTTGCTTCTAACCCTCGAAAATGAACTTTGGTACTCACACTAAAACTATGAGTTTCGGTTGGAGTTACCAAGCAAACTCCCGTGATGACTTCGTGGGCTTTGCCAGAGAGAGATTCTAGCATTTCTGTAGCTTCATTCACATCCCACGCCTTGCCCAAAATCCGATTTTCTGACAGAACTACTGTGTCTGCCGTAATGCAACATTCATCGGCTTTCAGAGTGGGAGAAAATGCGTCAGCTTTCAGTTTTGCCAAATATTCAGCAACCTCTTGTAAAGGAATATGGTCGGGGAAAATTTCATCTACCTCTTTCAATCGCACCTCAAACTCGAAGCCCAAATCGGCTAAAAGTTGTTGCCTGCGTGGAGATTTTGAAGCGAGAATCAGTTTTTTGGATAAGGGAAACATGGTTAATCTGGGAATTGAGTAATTTGGAAATATATATTTCACCAAAGATAAACAAACAGTATTTTGATGCAATTTGTTAGTCATCTTTAAGTACTTGTAAACTTCCAATCCAAAAACTCCAAGCTATGCCTACTCCAATTTTCCTCAGCGCAAAATGGGAACATCTCATTATGGCAAATTACCCAGTAAGTGAATCGGTTCTGCTTCCTTATTTGCCAAAAGGCACAGAGTTGGATTTGTGGGAAGGCAAACCTTATGTCAGCGTGGTAGGCTTTATGTTTCTCGATACGAAAGTGATGGGAATTAAAATTCCTTTTCATATCAATTTTGAGGAATTGAACTTGCGATTTTATGTACGCAGGTTCGAGGATGGAGAATGGAAACGAGGCGTGGTTTTCGTGCGGGAAATTGTGCCAAAATACGCCATTGCCTTTGTCGCTAAATGGGTTTACAACGAACAGTATTCCGCCATACCTATGCGCCACGAAATCAAAGAAGTGGGCGGAGATTTATCTGTAAAATATGATTGGAAACTGAAAGGGAAATGGAATAGTGTTTCCGTAATTGCCTCTTCCCAACCCGAAGAAATGAAAGAAGGCTCAGAAGAGGAATTCATTGCCGAACATTATTGGGGTTATGCCAAGCAAAAGAATAACTCCACTCAATCTTACGAAGTAGAACATCCGAAATGGGAACACTTCCCAGTCAAATCCTATGAAATACAAGCAGATTTTACCAAAATGTACGGAGCGGAATTTGTTCCATTCCTAGAAAAAGAGCCTACTTCTGTTTTCTTGGCAAAAGGCTCGGAAGTGAATGTAAGGAAAGGGGTTTTGTTATGAGTTTGGCAGGAGACATTACATGTTTAGTTTTCACGAATTGAAAAGTTGATTTCCGAAAGCCAATCATATCATTTAATCTGAAACATGGAATGTCTAAATTTTATCCCGCAGTATAATTTGACAAGTAAAAATCATGTGTAATCAAGCCAATCTCACTAATCATGGTTGATATTCCATCAAATACAAATCAAAACCGTCTGCCCAATAGTCTTTCTTGATTTCCTTCAACTCAAATCCATTTTTCTCATAAAATGGGTAAACGTGTTGGGAGGTTCTGACTACAATTTGCTTTACTGTGTGGTTGGATTTTAAAACTCTGATTCTGTGTTGGAGCAATTGACTTCCAATTCCCTTTCCTTGTGATTTTGGGTGCATGATATCCCAACTGATTCTCCCGACTGTTTCATTTTCAACCAGATTAATTCCACCACAACCTACAATTTCATTATCTAATTCCGCCACAAAATATTGCTCAATTTCATGAGCCAAATAGGAAATAAATTCCGCTTCTTCTTCAGGAGCAAAATATTTTGGCGTGTTCAATCTCAACAATTCTAACAAAATAGCTTGGTCAGATTGGGAATAAGGACGGATTTTGGTGTTTGGTTTCATAATTCTGTTTTGTGCAAATTGCAGAAAAAAAGCCAACAAATCTGTAAAGACTTGCTGGCTTTTCCTTGAAATTTGAGAACATATAAACAGTAACTGATTAAAGTTCTCTAAGTGCTTGGACATATTTAATTAGCACTTATTTCTGATTCAAGAATCTGATTATCAGTCTTTT
>JBLIFI010000110.1:0-11430 GCA_047633715.1 Flammeovirgaceae bacterium | reverse complement strand
TCTTCAATAACGAAAAAGTGAATCTGGAATTGGGTTATGAACTCAATCGGGAAGAAATCAGAATGGTTTTGGAAGCACGTAATACTTCAGAGAAACTTACCGAAATGGCTGGTTTCGCAAATATGGAGTTTCAACTCAACTCAAAATTGTCTCTCAGAACTGGCGCAAGAATTATTCGACATTCTTTATTTGATGCTCCTCTTATTTATACGGGGAATCTGAAATATGTGCCACAAGAAAATTGGCAATTCCGATTGGGTTATGGCAGGGCTTATCGAACTCCAAACCTAACCGAATTATACTTTTATTTTGTAGATGCCAATCACAATGTACAAGGCAATCCTAACTTATTGCCGGAAGGTGGGTACACCTATTCGTTAGATATAAGTCGTACAAAAAAAATTCAGGAAAAGCTCTCCTTAGAGTCTTCTTTTAAACTTTTCTACAATGACATTGAAAACAAAATCACTTTGGGTTTGGTAGATGCGGAAAACCAAGCATTCAAATACATCAACATCAATGCTTTCAAATCGAAAGGAGTGACGTTGACACAGGTAATTTCGAGCAATCGGTTTCAGGGAAACATTGGTTTCTCATACACAGGTTTACTAAATGACAGAACAGGGACTTTGGATGAAAGCCCAGCAGAGTTTCTCTACGCCACAGAATTCAATAGTAACCTGATTTATTCTATGCCAAAGCAAAATTTGGAGTGGGGAATTTTCTTCAAAAGAACAGGGAAAAGAGAGCAATTTGCTCAAAAAGATGACGGCTCGTTCACAAAAGGACAAATAGATGCTTTCAACTGGCTGGATTTTACATTGGGATGGCAAGCTAAAGCAAGCTTGAAGTTCACAATTGGCGGGCGGAATTTACTGAATATTACCAATGTAAACAGCACCGCAGGCGAGGCGGGCGCACACACTCCTGCGGGAACAAATGTGGCTTTGGCTTACGGAAGGTCCTATTTTGTACGAGTAGCTTATCAGTTTGAGAAGTAAAATAGTAATGAGTAGTTAGTATTAAGTAGTGTGGTTTTCCCTAATCACACAAATGCAAACAGAGAAAGAATAAAGCTAAAATGTAAATATTCAAATGTAGAGACAGGGCATGCCCTGTCTCTACAGAATACCATTTCTCTTATTCAAAATCGTAATCTTTTTTATACTAATAAATTAAATACCAATTCATTTTTCCGAATTCTAATCACAAAATCATGAAAAATTTAAAAAAAAGAACCATGCTTTTGGCATTGCTAATCATTGCCATATTATCTATTTCTGCTTGCGATAGCGAAGATGATGTAACACCAGTTTTCGCTTTAGCATTTGAAACTACTGCGGTTGGGCTAGATGAATCCACTTCAGAGAAAGTTATTAAAGTAGATTTTACAACTCCTGCTAGCGTGGCAAGTACAGTTTCTATTGGAGTAACTGAACAAAATGTAGCTTATGGTGTAGATTACTCAACCTCTCCAGCTATTTCAAATGGAGTTTTGACACTCGATGTTCCACAAGGAGCCACAGAAGTAACTTTTACAATTACAAAATTGGCAGATGCCATTCCAAAAGAGGCAACTATCGATTTAAAATTGAATTCTATTTCTGGTGTAGAGAATGCGCAAATTTCTGGAAATACAGATTTGAAAATCAGTTTTGAGGCAATCGATTTCCCAGGAACAAGCGTAGTAGCAAAAATTGGCGGAGCAAGACAACCCAACCAAGTATTCATTGACCTGAACCTCAATAAGCAATATACTGCTGTGAGAGATTCTTGGGATTTGGGTTTCTATACAGGCTCAGACAATAGAGTGATTGTGAATTACTCTACTTACACAATGGCAAAAGCATTGGATAAAACTGACCTAAATTCTGTTTCCAGCACTGATACTGTAGGTTTGTCTTCTATCGTAAGAATTGGTACGGCTGGTACAGATGCTTTCATAGACCACCCAGATGGAGATTTGACAAAAACTGCCATTGCGGAAATATCTAGCACAGATTCAGAAAACAAGGTTTACATTATCAATCGTGGAAGCAAGCCAGGTACAGAGGATATTGCACTTGGTTCGGCTGGAGTTGGTTCTGTGGAAAGAGGTTGGAAAAAAGTACGTATTCTGAAAACCACAGATGGCTATAAAATCCAGTATGCAGATATTGATGCAACTACATTCTCTGAAACCACTATTTCTAAAGATGTCAATTTCAACTTCTCCTATTTCAGTTTCGAGAATGGCAATGTAAACGTAGAGCCTGTAAAGTCTGATTGGGATTTTGTATTCACGGTTTCCTCTAATATTATCAGTTTCGGGCCAGGAGCATCAGGTGCTTATGGTTTCTCCGATTATGTAAAAACTAATGGTACAAATGGAGTAGAAGTGGTTGAGATTGTTACCGAAGAAGACGGAGAACCAATTCCAAACATAACAAGCTATGATGATTTTTCTTTGACAGATGTGGCGAGCGAGACTTTTTCCAATTCCCACAATATTATTGGCTCTTCTTGGAGAAATGTTTTCAATAGGTCGGCTCGTAGTTATAAGTACTATGTAGTGAAAGACACAGATGGGAGCTTCTACAAAATCCAATTCTTAAATTTATTAAATAGCGCAGGCGAAAGAGGACACTCTGAATTCAAATATGCATTGTTGAAATAAGAAAACAAGCAATTTTCATTCAAAGAAGCCACTCAATAATTTCTATTGAGTGGCTTCTTTGAATGAAATCCTCTTTTTACTCTATAATCTTCACTCCTTCTGAATTCACTAAACTAACTCCAAACCAACCAACAGCTTGTTTTTCTATTGGAGCATTTGAATTGGTGTTTTCAATGTTGGTTGGCACATTGGCAAGTGGCGTGGCAAACAAACCGCCATTATTTACTTGCTCTTGCAGCTGCGAAAAGAAGTCATAGGTTTCAACATCAATAGAATGAAGTTCTACAAAGATTGAATCTCCCAAATCATAAGGAGCTTCTTCTGAGTCTTCATCTATTTCTGGGTTGATGCTTTCCCTAATCGGGAGAATGAATTGAAAGGCATCCGTTTCTCCTCTTGAATTTGGGTCGAAAGTACCATCAGCAGAAATGGAAATTTCTCCAGGATTATTGAGCCAAAACTCCTTACCTGTAGAAGCATCAGACTTCCACGTTCTGATTCTGTAAAAATCTGGTGCAGTGCCTAATCCTCCTAAGTCAGTAACATTAATTTGAGCATAATATCCTTCATTTTGCCCAAGTTCCTCTTCTTTGAGTTCATAACTAATGGAATCTATAGGAACATTCCTTTTTGCTAAAGAAAATGCTTCATAATCTTCCCCATCATAGGAAATGGATAATTTGTAAGTATCTCCTAAAGTAATTAAAGGCATTTCCGACAAATTCTCGAAAGTATAATCTCCATTGCTATTGGAGTCAGTAAAGGCGAATTCATCATTCGTAGTTTCATTTTTCAAAACTACGGTTGCTCCACTGGCAACTGGGTTAAATGTATTTGCAAAATATTGTTGTGAAACAGTCAGCCTGACAGTTTGTGTCTGAACTTGGTCGGTAATGAACGCATCTACCGTAAGTTGCGGAATTGGGTCGCCTAAGGAAATATCAATCGGGTCTTCGCAGGAAGAGAAAATGATGATTGCTAGTAAAATTAGTATGTAACTGGAAAGCCTAGAGGCTTTCTTGGATTTTGTAGGTTCAAGCGTGGACGCTTGAACGAGTTGTAGGGATTTATTTTTTATATTCTTCATTTCTTTTGAAATCAATGTTTTAATTCAATTTTCTGACAACAATTCCATTGTGGCCATAGAGCTTGTTAGCTACATTTTCTTCTTCTCTTTTTGTCTTACTACTTACTACTTGTGTCTTGATACTTCCTTAAAACTTGAAATTATAGGAAACCGAGGGAATTATACTTCCGAAAATCGCCAAGCGAGTAGCTTGAGTAGTTGGTGCCATTCCCACAGGTGTGCGAGTGTCAGATAATTGCTCAAAATAGATTGAGAAAGGGTTTCTGCGGTTATACACATTATAGATAGAGAAAACCCAATAATCTTCCTTCTTCTTCCCTTCCTTTTTCTTTCCTTGAAGTTGCACGGATAAATCCAATCGATGATAAGCTGGAATCCGCACGTTGTTTCTTGCATTATTCGGATTGTGTGGAACAACCACGCCAGCCACTTCGTAGCGAGTAGTTGGGAAGTTTGCTGGAGTTCCCGAAGTCAAGGCAAAGTTGCTAGAAACACTCCACCGCTCATTGATATCGTAGAAAAGAACTGCATTGAAATTATGCGTTTGGTCAAATCTGGCGGCATACCATTCATTATTATTGATTCCATTTACACGCCTTTCTGTTCTTGCGAGTGTGTAACTCAGCCAGCCATTGAATTTCCCACGAGTTTTCTTCACGAAGAACTCCGCACCGTAAGCTCGCCCGTCTCCAGAAAGCAAATCTCCTTCAAGGAATGGGTTCAACAACAAATCTGCACCATCTACATAGTCGATATGATTTTGAATGTCTTTGTAATAAACTTCCACAGAAGTTTCGTACATATTGTCTTTGAAGTTTTTGAAAACTCCCAAGGCAACTTGATCGGCAAGTTGTGGTTTGATATTATTAGTACTCGGTGTCCAAACATCTAGCGGAGTAGAAGCGGTTGTGTTGGAAATAAGATGAATGTATTGCGCCATTCGGTTGTAGCTTGCCTTGATGGAAGCAGTTGAGGAAACCTCGTATTTAATAGAAAGCCTTGGCTCAAAATTATTGTAGGTTTGGATTGATTCCCAACTATCATATTCTTTTGAAGAAGCAAGAGGCTTCGTTTCCCCTATATTTTCAGGTTCGCCAAACTCGTAGGCAGTTCCATCGCCCACATAATTAAATAAAGACCAACGCAAACCATATTGTAATGAGAGTTTTGGGCTTAAAACCTCTTCATTTCCTGCATAAACAGCAAATTCCATCGCTCTTTTGTTTGGTAGCGAAATATCTGTGGATTGCCCTGCACTCACTCCAAGCGCATTTCCAGGCTCAAAATCATACACCGTGGCTTGCCCGCCAAAAGTGATAATGTTCTTTGGGTTGAGATAATAGGTCAAATCTTCTTTCAAAGAATAGGTGCTAATAGCAGAAGTCCAATCAAAACGATCTTGGGCATCTTCTCCAAAACCCAGTTCATAATTGTAATCGCTCAGATAAGCGGTCGTGTTTGAGAAAAGTCGGTCGTTGAATAAGTGATTCCAGCGCAAAGTTCCCGTAACATTTCCCCAATTGGAGAGGAAGCCAATACTCGAAGCATCAAACACATCTCTACCGAAATAGCCAGAAAGGAAAACTTGATTTTTATCGTTGAAGCGATAATTCACTTTGGCAGATAAATCGTAGAAATAGAATTTGCTTCCTTTCAAATCATCGGTTAAGAAAGGTTTTGCCAAAATATCGGCATAAGAACGCCTTCCTGCAACCACAAAAGACCCTTTTCCATTATTGATTGGATTACTCAGAGTCAATCGACTGAAAATTGCGCCAATTCCTCCTTCGGCAGAGAAGTTTTTTGTATTTCCTTCTTTCATGCGCACATCCAGAATAGAAGAAAGTCTTCCACCATATTGTGCGGGAATTCCGCCTTTTATCAGCTTTACATCTTTCACGGCATCAGGATTAAAAACAGAGAAAAATCCAAACAAATGCGAGGAATTGAAAACGGGAGCTTCATCTAACAAAACAAGGTTCTGCCCTACTCCACCGCCACGCACATTGAAACCTGTTGCACCTTCGCCCACGGTGGAAACCCCTGGCAAAAGCTGAATACTCCGAATTACATCTACCTCGCCCAAAAGCGCAGGCATTTTCTTGATTGTGGTAATATCTACTTTATTCACACTCATCTCAATGCTTTTCACATTCTCATCTTCATCTCGGTCTCCACTAATCACTACCTCTTCGAGTTCTCCAGCACCTAAAGCCAATTCTATATCTATTTTCTGGTTAGCATTCAGCGTGATTTTCTTTTCCACCTCTTTGTAGCCAACATACCTATATAATATAGTGTAAGTTCCTTCGGGAAGTGAAAGTGAGTAAAATCCGTACACATTGGTTGTTGCGCCCGTATTCAGCTCTTTGGCATAAACAGTTGCGCCAATGAGTGTTTCACCATCTTTCGCATCTTTTACATAGCCATTGATTGTGTATTTTTCCTGCGCAAAAGTGAATTGACTAAATCCAATCAAGAAAAAGAGTAAGAGGGAAGTTCTTGCCAAGAAATACCTTGGCGAAGTTTGTTGTTTCATTCTAATTAGGGTTTTACGTAAATTGATCTGGCAAAGGTGAAATTTGCTTGCTTACAAGACAAACCGCTGATGTAAATTGACAAAAAAAACATGGTGGTTTGGTCTGTCTTCCTATAAACCACAAAAAATATTTCTTGTTAGTACAATGGTGGGAGTTTATTGGGAAAAGGTTGTATATGTATAAAAGCCGCACAATTAAAGTAGCTAAACTTCAACTGTGCGAGCCTTTCAATCTATTCTTATTCAAGAAATCTAGAAATTATATCCAAAGTGAAGCCCTGGTTCTCCGTAAAATGCTTTCGGCCATTTGTCATCCAATACTTTGAATGATTCTGGCATTTCAGTATGATAAGGGCGATGGGTAATCGCAATTGAAGGCTGAACGAAGAATTTATCTTTGAATAATTTCACATGATAGCCGACTCTATACGTATTGAAAATTTGGAATCCATCATCTATTTTATTCCTTTTTTCATCTACGAAAGATTGCCAAGCATTCATCACATGCACGCCTGTGTATAAACCTTTCCACCAAAATCGTTGATAGGCGAGCGCAATGCCGTATTCCCTAATATAACCTGGGAATTCGTCTTCATGAGCTTCATAAGAATCGCCATAGGGAGTTCCTAAAGCCCATTGGTATTTCCAAGTTTTCAGTTCAAGCGAAATCACATCTCTGCCCGTAAGCCGATAACCCAGATTCAGCTGATAAAAGTCTGGCTTGTTTTCAGGCAGTAAATTCCCAAGCATGAAAAATGTGCTTCCAACAAAGCATTTTTTGTATTCAATGCTGTCTTGTTTGTAGTATTGTGCGCTCAATTTTGTGGTGTTTGTGAGCATGAGGGCAAAAGTGAATCCCAAAATCAAATATCGCATATCGTTTGTTTTTAAATTAATACTACAAATTTGGGTTGGTTGGAGCTTCAAACTCGTTCACTAAAGGTAAGAAATGCTGAATTCTATATTTTCTTTTCCAAAAGCCTTGCTCTCAAACGACTCAATGATTGCGGAGTGATTCCCAAATAGCTGGCAAGTTGATGTTGCGGAACTCGTTGCATTAAATCGGGTTTTTTCTCTAACAACTGAAGGTAGCGTTGCTCAGGAGATGAATTTTTGAAACTATCGAACGAAGTTTTGATTTTTGTGAGCAACTCTTCAGAAAGAAGTCGGCAAAGGGTTTCAAACCGTGGGAATTTTGCAAAGGCGAGTGCTTCCATTTCAGGTGTGGAAACAGTAATGATTGAATCTTCTACGCAGGAAATATAATAAGTAGATGGCGTTTCTGTGGCAACACATTCTGGTGTTTCGCCTTCCAATTCTGTATAGAAAGAGGTGGTTTTTTCATCTCCATCAATCACATAATATTTTCTCAAACAACCTTGAAGTACAAAATAGCCTTCTTTTGAATGCTCTCCAGCTTCCAGAAGTATTGTTCCTTTTTTGACTTGCTGGAATATATCCAAGTCAATGATTATCTTCTTTTCCTCTTCGGTTAGAGGCATATAATTGGAGATGAAGTCGAAGAGTATATTTTCCATGTTTTCAATAATTTAGCTTTTCAAAATTGGTAGTTTGGATTGCGATTTACCGTCAGTTTGTAATGATAAGCTTAGTTTATAGTTGTTATGAAACCTAACAACTATAAACTAAGAAGAGAACTCTTGTTAGTACATTTATTGGGAAAGGATTGGCTCGGCATGCTTAGGAACGGAAATTAAATAAGATGCTATTTCCTCTTGTTTCTTTTTGGGCTATTCTTCGTTAAAAAAGTGTGCCGTAGCGGTGCTATGCCAAACTTTTTTGTCCCAGCCGGGAACGGCTAAACTAGCCTCAAAAATAAACTGCAACAAAACACGCATTTATTTATTCCCCGTTCCTTAGTGTTTCTTATAAAATCTTACAATAGAATAATTTATGAAATCCAGTTTCAGATAGCTTCTGTTACAAAACACAATATAGGTTGACTATTTCATCTATGAGAGAGTTGCAATGTTGTATTCCGAAAGGCCTTCTTATATTATATACGGGAATACTGCTAGAAATTCTATGGCAATATTCCAAATGCGCTGTCTGAATAGATAGAAGCTTTATGAAGTGTTTTCTGTATGTATTTATTTGCACTTTTTTGAGGGCCTCAACAAAATCTAAGGGAATAATTTCAACTTCCTGTAAGTCATAGAAGTTGTCGAGAATGAAAATATTCTCAACTTCTCTAGTTTTGGAGACCGAAAAGCCTGAGTAATTATATTGAGATTTATTTGTCTGTAAATCCTGCATAATGACAGGCGTAGGCACATTATTGTTTTCTACTGCTTCATAACTATCAGGCAATAGTTTTATAGAAGGGTAGGATGGGTAAATTATCCATCCCTTGTTTGCAGCATCTCTTTCAAGAAAGCAGATGTCATCTGAGATTAGTTTATAACCTTGCTTGACCAAAAGAGCTGCCAACGTAGATTTTCCATTTCCCGAAGACCCTAAAAAGAGGTTGGCTTTTCCATTGATTTCTACTGCGCACCCATGCAGTAGAAACTTCCTATTCAACATAAGATAAACCGAAAGTATGCCACCAGAGAGGAGTGTACTTAATTTATTCTCATCCAGATTGATATCTCTTTTTACCAAAACTGTTTTGCGGTCTTTAAAGTAGAAACATACCTTTTGTTTATGCTCTATCAGCAAGTGCTTATTATCATATTGCACAAAAACATTATGCTTTTGGAAATACTTCGAGTTAGTGGGGTTAACCAAGGAGGTTGAAGCGTTATCAGGGGCGATTTTTATAGTAAAATCAACTTCTTCCATTTCCTTAGTTTGGGCGAATTGAGGAATATGTATATCTGAAACAATATGTAAATCAAAAACTTTATAATAATACATTGTAGAGAGTAAAGCTTAGGAACGGAAATTAAATAAGATGCTACTTTCTCTTGTTTCTTTTTGGGCTATTCTTCCAATTCCATTGCGGCAATCCCATTGCGGGTATAAAAGTGTGCCGTAGCGGTGCTATGCAAAACTTTTTTGTCCCAGCCGGGAACGGCTAAACTAGCCTCAAAAATAAACTGCGACAAAACACGCATTTATTTATTCCCCGTTCCTTAGTGATTATACCTAAAAAGTGAATTGATTATCATTGTCCAAATAACCTAACTTTTTCATGGTAATACTATGATTCATTAGAATTGAGCTTACATGCTCTGGAGATAAACTATCTCTCCAGCTATTTATCTGTCCTTTTCTAAAAAAAGACTTTGCTTTGATACTTTTCTCCCTGAATCCAACTTCTGTTTCTTTGCTTTTCAATTTCTCGAATGCGCTCAGGTCTATTGCTTTTTGTATTGCCTTATCATCATGATTCAGTCCTATAAATCTGATTGCTTTACGAAATGTTTGCAACGGGGAGTTTTTCATATCTTCATATCTGACAATATGTATGGGCATATTACTTACCGATAGCCAACTATCTACATGATTGCTCCAAGAGCCTAATTCTTCCTGCAACATATTTGGGGCAATGGCTTTTTCATTACTTGGAGAAAGCTTTGCACTCGAATTATTTAACAGGCTTGAAAGTGTATTGTCAAGTGTACTGCCTCTAAAGTGTGCATAGGAATCAAGTACATCGAAAGGGTTTCTTACAATATAAATAACCCCTAAAGTGTTTTCAGTAGGAAAGATTGGTTTGCCTTCTACATTAGTTCGGTAACGCTCATGGGTTTTTATAAATAGCTCTTTATCATGCAAACCTGCTATGTATTCATATGCCTTTGGCTTTAATAAGTCAATTTCCTCTACTGTCATTTCCCCTGAATTTCTCTCAGTAACATGATCGAACATATTCCTACTCGCATAACTTAAAGAAAGTTCAAGTTTATTAATATCTAAATCCGATTGATTTGATAAGAGGGCAGATAAGAACGCACGCATCCATGTGTTTCCTGATTTGGGGTAAGAGGCAAGCCAAACAATATTTTTCTTTGTATCAGTCATCGTCTTTAACTTTATTCAATTGTTCTTTTTAAATGGCAAGTCAATCTTAGGAACGGAAATTAAATAAGATGCTACTTTCTCTTGTTTCTTTTTGGGCTATTCTTCCAATTCCATTGCGGCAATCCCATTGCGGCAATCCCATTGCGGGTATAAAAGTGTGCCGTAGCGGTGCTATGCCAAATTTTTTTGTCCCAGCGGGGAACCGCTAAACTAGCCAGCGTGGTCTGACCTCAAAAATAAACTGCGACAAAACATGCATTTATTTATTCCCCGTTCCTTAGCTATTTAGGTTTGCTTCCAACAGGTCAATCCGATTTCCTAACGAAGTATTTTTTAGCTGATATTTTAGTAGATGAATTGGTGAGTTGCTGACGAGATTTTGAATCAGCATAAAACTAGCATGAGGGTTGTCTTTTTTAGTTAAAAAATCCTCAAATGCTACATTTTGAGATAGTAGCTTTAGGCTTCTATAAAGGTTCAATTTCTCTATGGAGATTCCTTGTGTTAAGTTAGGAGATAGTAAATAGATTCGTTTTATTTTTAGTGTAGCATTCGTTTCAACCTTTTTAGAAAAAAAGTGATATTTCTCTAAATTAGTACGAATTGGTTGCTCTCGGAGCAAAAGTTTGGAGGAAGGAATACGAGCGAAATCTTTGCCCCACAATTTAATGAATGGATAGCTTGGTAGCACATTCCATTCAGAGTCAATGAATACCAGATTATCTGAAATTAAGCGATGCCCTCTTTCAATGAAGGATGCAGCAGTTAATGACTTACCTGTTCCGGAGCCTCCTAAAAATAATACTGCTTCATTATCCACAGAAACAGCACTTGCATGTAAGGGAATCCAGTGCCTACTATGCGCAAACATTCCCAATAATCTAGATATGATGTAATCTGTTATCTGATTCCAATCAGGATTGGCAGAAGGCTCAATGGTTACTTTGGATAAACCATCAAAATACAATTTACAAACACCATAAAGTTCAATAAGAAACTCTCCTGAAGGTGAAATTTGATGTAACACCTTACTGAGTATTTTACCTCCTTCTAACCTTTTTGGTGTTTCGCCTATTGCTATTACAAGATTGGGCGAAGAGGAAGTCCCAACTAGAAGTTGTGGGATTTTCACCTCTGAATGTATGTTGATTGTATATG
>JBLIFI010000109.1:0-11556 GCA_047633715.1 Flammeovirgaceae bacterium | reverse complement strand
AAGAAATTTATTCGAGTGGATTGGAATGGGAAGAGCAATTCAACAATGCCAAAGTCCATATTCAATGGGATCCCGAAAGAACATTGAGAGGCGGAAAATTACAAGAACGTACAATCCAAGTTGGAATCAGTCGGTTTTTGATTGAAGAATATAACAACGAGTGGATAGAGGAAATCATAGATTTAACTCCTCTGACGAAAAAAATCAACCAATTACGAAAAGCAGGAAAACATAAGGAAGCAAAAAGATTACTCCCAAATGAACGAGTTTATAATTTGAATACTGATATTCAGAAGAGAGTTGGAGTGAAGTAAATGTTGTTTGAAGAAGTAGTCACACAATACATGGCAATGGAAAAAGACAAATTAATAGTTGAATTGGCGAAAATACTGGATGATAATAATTCAGTTGAAAAGGTCTATAAATGGCATGAAGATAGGAATTTTGGTTTCATAAATTCTCTAATTTACGGATTGGAGGAACTCTATTTCCATCCAGAACTCTTCATGGATAAAAGAGTGGAACTTCTCACAAATAGAGAGTTTCTTGTATTTTCCCCAACCAGAAAAAGCGGTTTGCAGGTTTTACCAAACGAATGGATAAATCCAGAAAGTGCCGAAGTTGATGAAAAAACCTTATACGAATTATGGCTGAGACCTGAAATGGGACATATTGCCAAACTTGCTGAGAAAAACCAAGTCGATACGGATAGGAAGAACCGAATGGCTCAGAAAAGAGGATTTTTCAACACTCAAGAAGAACGGAAATCTGACCGAATTTTGAAGTTAAAAGAAAGTGTTGGTTTGAACCGAGTGGCAATTCTTTTAGGTCGGCACACAAGAGAATATATCAAACTCCAAAAACAGCTCAACAGCAAATATCAAGGCAAAATTGAGTTTGTCAGCGACCACATTTGGTCTAAATGTGGTTATGTAGAAAGGGGAATGAAAATATCCAACAACCTTCTCAGCGTAATCCAAGCTTGTGAGACTGTGCATCAACTGCCAAACTTAGGTTTTGAGGAAAGTCAAATACAGAACCGAAGTATCATGATTAGCTTGGATGGCTATGATGTGAAAGCAGGTTTATCGGCAATTTACTCCAACCCAAATTATATTGCCAGAACTAAACCATTTACGGTTTCCTATTCTGAAAAGCCTGTTTTTGCCCACACAGGATTAACCGATTTGGAAATATCGAATGTAGTCAGAAACAAGAATTGGTTTGATGTAGCTAAATTTTGCAGAACAGGAGAGAATGGAAATGTTGAAGAATTGTCAAGAAAACAAGTAGCGAGTGAATATGGAATTAAATATATTGGAGATAGGCTGAAAAAGAATGTTTAAAAGCGGAATGTGCTAAAAACTCTCTGCACATAATTGTTTCGCTCAGTTGCGAAACCTACTATGTACAGAGAGCTTTTTATACTAGAAAATCAGAACAAAATTCACTTAAAAAAATCAAATGAATGGTTTTGAGATAGTTTAAAAAGCAAAAATGGCAGCAAATAACACTTGCGTTGCCATGTCAGTAGGCTTGTCCGATTCATCTACAAATATATTTCCTTCAGCAGAGTCGAGCCTGATTTCGGGTATGAAGGTGAGTGGGCCAGATTTAATATTCGCAGAAAGTGTAAAGGCATTGATATTGGTTTTCTCTCCCGATACCAAAATACCCAATTTGTCATCAGTGAAATGCTCCCCTCTAAATCCTAAAGCAACATTATCTGAAAGTTGGTAGTTTGCATAAAGTGCCGCACCGGAGAACCCAGCATCATCATTGGCATTCTCGTAGTTTGCCATATTCAGCCCAAGCAATAGAGAGGAGGAAACCTGGTAAGTAGTTGTTAAATCTATTTCCGTTCCCGACTCTGGGCCAGTAATCAAGTTGACATAAACCTCCCAGCCCTCTGTGGGAACTATTGAAAGTTGCGCTCCGAAATCGGCAATGTCATTGTTGTCAGAATATACATTCCAGTCGTTGAAAACACCTGCCATTATCCCCACTTTGTCAGAAATCTGATAATCCAACTTTACACCAGCATTCTGAAAAGGGCCGTTTGTGAATAAATAAGAGGTGGAGTAATTGAAATTATCTACTGGGGAAATGACCTCATAGCCTACGAAAGTACCCATATAGCCACCTGTAACAGTCAGCTTATCTGCCAATTGGTAAGAGATATATAGGTTTTGAATACTCGCATTCAACCCATCTCCTGACGAGTTGGCATTTCTGGGTCCAACTCCTATATCTCCAACAAAAGAAGCCTTGCCAATCTCTTTAGATAGAATTAGGTTCAGCATCCCGATGGAGAAAGAATTTTGGTCTGAGGCAAAGCTGGTGCCAATATTGGATCCACCATCTTCATTTTTGAAACCCGAAAGGTCATATTTGTAGTAGGTGTCCACCGAGCCTGAAATATCGGGAAGCGATATAGCTTTTGTGGTTTCGTCTTGTGCATGTGTAGAAAAAAAATTTAGACACAAAAAGGAAATTGCAAAACCTAAATAGGCTTGCTTGTTTCTGAAAAGAAGCATAATTTTGAATTAAGTTAATTTTACCGATTGACTTAGCACTTCCACTGGTCGTTTTTGCAGAAACAACCTTAATTGTGGGAGTGCTTTCTTATTTGTTGGAGTGGTTCACACTCCAACAACTTTAAAGGAAATTTTAAACTTCCAGTTCTCCGAATTTACCTATTCCTATTTATTTTTTAGTTGGATTTAGCTATCGTAAGTGATGCTATAGCCTCTGATTCCATGTTCGTTGCTGTCGAGGCCTTCAACTTCATGCGCTTCGGAGACCCTTAGGCCAATTGTTTTCTTCACAATAAAGAAAATAAGGAAGCTACAAGTAAAGGCAGCCGCACCACAAACTCCAACCCCAATCAGCTGATTGATGAACTGCTCCATTCCTGCCTTTGCACCCCAAATGCCAACTGCCAAAGTGCCAAATATGCCACACACCAAATGAACAGAAACTGCACCCACACAATCATCTAGCTTGAGCTTGTCTAGCCCAACTGCAGAAAGAACTACAATCACTCCAGAGAGAAAGCCAATAATTACCGAATCAAGTATACCCATTTGGTCTGCTCCTGCTGTAATACCTACCAAGCCTGCCAAAATCCCATTCAAAACCATTCCCAAATCAAGCCTTTTGAACATGAAATTGCCTGTAATTGCTCCACCAACTGCTCCTGCCGAAGCCGCAAGCGAAGTGGTTACCAATACCAGAGATACCGCTCCTGGGTCTGCCGAAAGTACCGAGCCTCCATTGAAACCGAACCAGCCCAGCCAAAGTAAAAATACGCCAATGGTTGCCAATGGAATGCTCGAGCCAGGCTTGTCAACCACTTTACCATCTACATATTTGCCTATTCTTGGGCCAATCACAATAATTCCTGCCAATGCCGCCCAGCCTCCTACGGAATGTACTAAAGTCGAGCCTGCGAAATCGTAGAATCCCATTGAGTCAAGGAATCCTCCGCCCCATTTCCATGAGCCGATTACAGGATAAACGAAGCTGACAAAGATGATTGTGAACAAGAAGTAGGCTGAAATTTTAATTCTTTCTGCTACTGCACCAGAAACAATGGTGGCGCAAGTGGCGGCAAACATTCCCTGAAACAAGAAGTCGGTCCAGTAAGTGTAGTGCCCATCCGCATAGGCAGTTGTGAGTCCATTTTCGGGAAGTTGCAGACCAATGCCTGCCCAGCCCAAAAAGCCATTGAACTCGCCTGGGTACATTAAACTGAATCCGACTAAAGAATAAGAAAGCAGGCCAATAGCAGGGGTAAGCGTGTTTTTGAATAAAATATTTACTGTGTTTTTGGATTGCGTGAAGCCTGCTTCTACTCCTGCGAATCCTAAGTGCATGATAAACACAAGTGCCGTGGCTATCATCATCCATATATTATGGGCTACTAATGAGGTCTCTTCCATTCTGATTAGTCTAGTTTAAATTACTGATTAGATTAAAATACTGATTCAAATCTAGCTAATGGAACTTGTCAATAACAAATTATTTTATAGATATTTCAAATAAAACATTGAAATATTAAAATATTTTAAAATTAAACATGATTTATTGTTAAATTTTTAATAAAATGAAGAAAATTTGCTTATGCGATTATATAGTTATTAAACAATTACAATAACATATTACTGTATCTTACTGATTATCAATGCATTGAAAAATAAATATTTTGCATTATTCCTATTATGTTTTTTGTAATTGCCACCATTGTATAAAGACCCTTAATTATTATTTTTTGTGTAAAAAATAATAATTAAGGGTCTTTATTGATGTCAAGTGCCTGTTATTTATGTGTATTTATTATAATCAGGTTATTTAATAGCCTTCGCTCTTGGCTGTTTGTAAAGCGGAACGGTGCTACAAGGTTCGCCATACATAATTGATTTGGCGATTGGTCGAAGCAATTTAGTGATTTCCACATAGGCAAAGGTCGGAATTGGCAAGTTGCCACAACCTTTCACTACCATTGGTTTATCTCGAAATTCTTCTAAATTGACTTTGTTTAAAGCTTGTTGGAACAGCGCATTTTCCAATGTTTCCAAATTGCCAAAAACCAACTGATTGGCGAAAGGTTCTAATTTGGTGGCGAGCAACATATATGCCCAAGTGGGTACAATCGCATCGGCAGAGCAAATGATGGAAACGTTTTTGCCTTCAAATTCACTCCAGTCTTTTTCCTTTACAAAAGCACGGAAATCCTTTTCCTTCAGAATCATTTCTTGGAAAAGATTCTGCTTGATGTCATAAATCACTCGCTCGCCTTGGTGGTAATATTCCTCCAAATCGAACGTAATTAGTGGGCTTTTGGCAACTCTATTTATAATTTCTTCCATATTTTTGAGGGCTGAGTAGTAGGACTTACTTATAATAGTAAGGATTTGCAAGCTGTAATGGTTCCTGTTTTGGTAAAGATAGCTTTGAAAAACCATTGTTAACTATTTAGGTTAATAATAGAATAAATCACAAACTAAATGATTTCTAAGTTCAAAATTTCTCAACGCACGCAAGCAATTATAGCTATGATTGTTGTGGGTGTTGCGATAATCAATTATGCTTATTGGTACAACCAGTTAAATAGCAATCGGTCTATGACCGTAGGTTATGCCAAGAAGATTTCTGGTGGGCATGGTACAGACCTGCTTATATATGAGTATGAAGTAAATGGTATTATCTATGAAGAAGACTTAAATTTCAACAAGAACTATAAAATTGGGAAAAAATATGTTGTCATTTTTGCCAATAAAAATCCTGGCAGGTCTATTATGCTTAGTAGATACCAATTAGATGAAGATTTACCTTTAGGTATGAGCCTAACCGAAGAATATGATGCGAAAATTGGAAACATAAGTATAGGGACATTCGCAAGAGATGGAAGATAGTTTAATGTAAAAAAAATGCATCCTTGCTACTATGGAACGGAAATTAAATAAAGTGCTACTTTTTATCTCGTTTCTTTTTGACCTATTCTTCGTTAAAAAAATATGCCATAGCGATGCTATGCCCTGATTTTTTTGCCTAGACTAGCTCCAAAAATAAACCTCAATAAAATAGTAGTTTATTTATTCCCCGTTCCTATGTAACATTTCTTCTTCGTTCATTTTTTTGATTCTAAGAATAACCGTGACTACTTCTTCCACCTAAAACTCCAATCCTTAAAAAATACTGAAAGGGAGAATCCGAAAAACACAACCAGTCCGTAACTTAAAGAAAGTGGGTTGAAAATGAGTAGAGAACTCACAATCCAAAAAAGCCCGTAGCCCAAAGCAATGATTTCCAAAATTAGAATACTGTATTTCCTCTTGCTATCATAACCAGTTTTGACTCTTGAAAGCAAGCCTTTTCCCATTCCAAATTTTGGTGTTCTGATAAATTCGGATTGTTTGCCTCGGTAGCCTTCCAAAATCCCCATGAGCATGTAGAGTGAAATCCCCGTAGTCATGGAGAAATACACGAAAAGCGAGGGAATGAAAGTCAGTAAGCTTCTCAGTTTATTCTTGGAAGTCATTAAACTGCCCGCTAGGAAAATGAGGAAAAGTAAGCCTAAAACAAGTGGCCCGAGCAAAGATAGTTCGTTCAAATAAGCCGAATCAATTGCGTTGAGTTGGCGGAAATAATAAACTGCTGGACTCAACAGCAAAATCCCGATGACCAATAAATAAACCGAGCTATTCAGCAAGTGGAAAGTGCCAATTAGCTTGGCAATGGGTTTTGAGTCAGATTGCCAAAGTTGCCTAAAACTTTTCCTCAAACATTCTGCAGCGCCCTTAGACCAACGAAATTGCTGAGAGCGAAATGCGCTAAAAGTCATGGGAAGTTCCGAAGGGGAACCGACCTCGAACAGGTATTTGAATTGCCAGCCTTTCATTTGCGCTCGGAAACTTAAATCGAGGTCTTCTGTGAGCGTATCGGCTTGCCAACCGCCCGCTTGGTCAATGCAAGTTCGCCTCCAAATTCCTGCTGTGCCATTGAAATTGATAAAACCATTGGCGTTGATTCTTCCTAAATGTTCAATGCTGAAATGCGTGTTGAGCATCAATGCCTGCGCTTTTGTCAGCATAGAATCATCTTCGTTAATATATGTCCAGCGAGTTTGAACCAAGCCAATTTTGGGGTTTTGAAAATGGGAAATTGTTTGGAATAGGAAATCGGGTTCGGGAATAAAATCGGCATCGAAAATGGCAATGAATTCGCCTTTGGCAGTTCCCAATCCATAATCGAGTGCGCCTGCTTTGTAGCCTACTCGTTTCTCTCTGCAAATATGTTGGAAATCGAATTGCTCGCCTTCTAAACTCTCCAAAAAGGCTTTTATGAGTTCCGAAGTTTCATCGGTAGAATCATCTAAAATTTGGATTTCGAGCTTGTTTTTTGGGTAATCAAATTTGGAAACTGCTTTCAAAAGCCGCTCAACTACATATTTCTCGTTATAAAGTGGCAGTTGGATTGTAATAAATGGCAATTCATTTGGTAACTCCAACTGCTTTTCTTTTCCCTTCTTCAAGGCATTGAATAGCAAATAACACTCTTGCAAAACATAAATGAGCAAGAGGAAATTAAAAAATGAAAGAAGGTAAAAAAGTAGGTTTGGCATTTGAATTAAGACATAAAGTGGCTTACTAACTGCGTAATTGCTTCCTCATATTCGTTTTCATGCCAAGTTCCTATTTCAACGGTGTAGTTTTCGTTCCAAATAACAATCACTTCGCAAAGTGGGGCAAGCTGGATTACAAATGTTTCTGTTTCAGACTCATATAGCGCATAACTATGCTCTGTGTGTGTTTCCTCATTTTTATAGAATTTGAAGTTGTCAATTATAAAAGGCCATTTTTCAATTAAAATTGAATATAGCTTTTTCCCAAATCCAATATATCTTTCTTCAAATTCGAGTAATGTTTCTTCCTTGTATTCTGGTTTGTCAAACTGAAGAGTGATATCAACTACGGGCTCAGATTTCCAATATTTTTCAAGCTTTTTGATGAAAGACTGTATCATACGATTTTTGAATTGCTGTATTTTATTATTTATGTGTTGTCAGGCTGAGTTGGTTGGGAATTGAAGGGGTTTCGAGGTTTAAAGTTTGCAAAATCTGATTGCGGTTTTCTTTATTCAATGTTTTGGTATCTTTATAGGAAATCATCAACTGACAAATCCTATAGAAAAAGTACTTCTATAAGCTAAGGTTAAGACAATGGAAATAGAAAAAAAAGGAATTAGCGAAGCAATTGAGTTATGTAAAAAATGTATATCAGATTTGTCTGGTGATGAAGCAAAGGTAAAAGATAAGAGGCTAGAAATTCGTAAAAAATTATCCAATCTTCCCTTTCTCTCTAGGTTTAAAGTATTTATGAGAATGAAATCATATAAGGTCGATTGCCTAGAGTATTCCTTTTATAAGAAATTAGACAATAGTTTAAAGAGGCAAGCAAAAGGGATAAATCAGCAAAAGAAAAAATTTGAAGATAAGGTTTGTCAACTAAAAAAGATGTTTCGAAAAAAGAAAGAACTTGAAGAGAGGATTCATCTGCTAAAAAAGATGTTGTAGAATGATATTCAAATCTAGTCGGTAGCATCAGCTCCGACTCTTGTACTTCTACAAACTGCCAAACTGAAAATATCTAAGCTACGCAAAAACGAGCGGACGCTCGGAAAAAGAAAAGGTCGGAGGAAAAACCTCCTACCAGTTTGTTCATTGGCAGTTATGGATTTATAGTTAACACCCAACTAACCATTCGCATTCAATTTTGGGGAAGCTAAACTGAAATTGGGCTTCTGGTTTGATAAGGTTTGATTTTGGGGCAAAAAGCTTTCAAACAGATAAACCATTTCCCCAAAATTGGCGACCCTAATCAGCTTAGTTAACTCTCAGGGTCTGGTGTCGAGTTCTCGGAAATATTGGTTTCTTCTCATCAATGAACAATTTACGAAATCCAACAAAAAAAATAGTTTTATACTGCGGAATATTGGTTCTTATATCATTTTTCTACCATACTTAATTATCAAGCGTTTAGTTTTTGCTATTCAAGGCTTCTCATACTACTGGACATCTGCGTAAACCTGTAAGGTTTTAAAAAGATAAAACTCAATTTTCAAGGTCTAATCCCAATTAAACCTGACAGGTTTTTGGTTCTATTTTCTACCATGTCCAGTAGTATGAAGGCTTCTTAGCCTTGAATCAATGTTTGCAAGTCGGTAGCCGATGCTATTGAAAACCTCGACTAGCAAAATTCTCCTCGTAGCCGAGTCGCATAGGATTTGAGAATCCGATATTTGTCAGAACTGATGGCCACCATGGAATGGTTCTGACAAGCACAAAAATCAGACTCCGCTGGAATCACTTGTCTCCTCAAAAGAAGTATCTTTATCCAAAAAAAGCATCAATATAAATATATCCAAGAAATACGCCAATGCAATGCCGATTAGAAAAATCCAGCCGAAAGGTTTGACCCAAGTGAAGCTGGAAAATGACAACGAAAGAAAGCCTAAAGACAACACAAATGAGGTGATGAAGATTGGGAGAATGTGGATGGCGTTTGATTTGTGCTTGCTTTGCGTGACCAAATAGATAGAATCGTCTACGCAAACGCCCAAAAGGATTGATAACAGGAATAAAGTGAGTGGAGTGATTGAAATTTCGAGCAAAATAATTAGCCCAAGTGCCACGAAAATTGGGAACAGATTTACAAACAGCAAACCCAAACTTGTTCTGATGGATTTCAGCAGAAACAAGATAAATAAACTGCTAAACAGCACGCTCACACCAAATCCAATCAATATTTTGTTGGAGAATGAATAAGTGGCTTCGTCAGATAAATATTGCAAACCAGCGAGTTCAAAACTGACTTCGGAACTGCTTTTTTGAGCGAGCAGATTTCTGATTTTGGCATATTTCCCTCTCAAAGTTTCTAGATTTTGGTCTCCAAACCCAAAAACGATTCTTGCTTGGTCAGATTGAGTGGCAATAATTCCCTCTCCGCCCAAACTGGTTTTATATTTCGCCAAATCTCTAGTGAAGCGTTTTCCCAACTTTTTGGGAACAAAAAACGCTTCTGCCTGCCCTCCGCTGGTGTAGCGACTGTAACGTTTCACGATCAGAGTTGGGCTGTTGATGTATAAAGGCTCGAAAATTTCTGTGATTTCATTCTCAATCAGTTGGATTTTGTCCAAAATGGGCTGATTCCAAATTGTTCCATTTGCTACGGTAATGAAAATTTCGGCTTGCTTTCTGCCAAAAAACTCCGCTTCCACAATCTCTTTTCCTTGGTTCAAATTGGCGTTGGAGATAGAGAAATCCTTGTCCGCATTATCAATTTTGAAAGTGGAAACGACAAAGGAAATTACGAGCAGATTTATTACCAAGAAAGTGGAAAGTACCAATTTCCGCCTTTGCAATAAATACTGAAAAACAGTTTGATGAACAGCGTGAATCCATTGGAAATTTGTTCTTCTGATGTAAAGCGATTCCCTATCCATCAGGCGAATTACCAAGAAGCGAGAACTGAAATAAGCACTCGCCACGCCAATAATGGAAGCCAGCGAATAGTTGAGTAAATGAATATTATCTGCCAGAATCAGAAACATCACAAAGCCGATAATATTGGTCAGAGAAGTTAGAAGCAATGGTTTTTTGACTTCTGAGATGATTTTTTGCCTTAAATCTCTATCGGTTTCGCAACCAGAACGAAAGGCATTTTGGAAATAGAGAATATGCATAATGTCTGTGAAAGACAGCACAATAATAATGCACGGAATGGTAATCATGTGCATGGTAAAACTCATATTGAGCAACCACATGGCAATGAAAGTGGCGGAAATATTGAACGCAACCAGCAACGTAATCAAAGCCAAACCTTTGAGGGAATGTGTGAAAAAGTAAAATCCTGACAGAATCAAAAGTAGGCTGATTGCTCCCAGCAAAATCGTGTCTTTCTGCAAATACGATTCGAGCTCTTTCTGAATTAAATCGTATTGCAAATAATGGATTTCAATTCCCCAATTGCTGAAATCCAACTCCTCAAAAGCTTCGGCAGATTGTGAAGAAATCCCTTCCGAAGTCTCCAAAAAAGCCAAAGTATATTTCCTGTTTTCCGCAAGGAATTTCTGTAAAATATCTTGGAATAAATCGAACTTTTCTACTCGTTTTTCAAAGCGATTCCGATTCCCCAAATCCAAAAAAGGAACAGTTCTCGAACGAAGAATTCCTTGTTTTGGGTAATCCAAATCTACAAGGCTAGAGACTTTCCCAATTCCCGATTGCGATGCCCAAAAACTGGTAATTTCTTTCAGAACTCGAAAATCCGAAAGCGTTTCCCAACCAGTTTGCTTCTCTAAAATCACGATGCTGTATTTATCTTTCCCTTTCGATAAACTGTCTGTGAAAGCTTTGTAAGCAGAAATATCTTTGTTAGAGGCGAGATTGTAGGCGTTAATATCGGTTTCCGTGGGTAAATGGAAAGCCGACCAAATTCCGAGGGAAATGGTTATTAAAACTAGCGAGTAAATGAATTGATTGGTTCTCATTTGAAGAGCTTTTGCGATTGGAAGCGCAATGCTGTGCTTAGCACTTACGTACCAAGCTAATTATATTCCAACGGGCGACAAAACTTTAGGATAGGACTATAATGCTAGACATTTCAAAAAAACGAGACCTCGGCAGCGGTGTCGATGGCGACTCCCAGAAAACCCTGCCGAAGGTTGGTGTTAAAGCCGTTCAACGTCTGGCAGGACCTACGGACTCTGCCAGCGATTCACTATAGAATAAGATGTAAATCCTATCCCAATTACCTGATAAGCTCAATTAAAAACGGCTCAATTTTGCCTGCAATTTGCCGATGCCCCAAACCGTTCGGATGGCTATCGAATGGATGATTTGTCAGTTTTTCGTTGGTAAAATCAAAGCCCACATCTAGCCAATTCAGTCCAGCCAATTTGCTTTTCAGCAAGTCCGTTTCGGGAGTTGAATCCAGACAAGCAATTCCGAATCGGATGTTGTTTTCTTGGCAAATCGTGTTCATTTCGTTCAAA
>JBLIFI010000108.1:0-11587 GCA_047633715.1 Flammeovirgaceae bacterium | reverse complement strand
GTTCGTTTAAGAATTGAACACCATCTGGTCTTAGGTTTTTCCTAAGACCTTTTCATCATTAGAGCGTCCGCTCGATTCTGACATAAGCACAGAAAAATTCGTATTTTTATTGAAAGTAAAAATACAGTTTAGCGATTAAGGTCGTAGCGGATGCTACGACTAGATTTTTTCTTAATCACTCAACTAAACCTCCACAATCCCCTCCGCATTCAATTTTGGGGTTTATCGAATAAAGAGACATTCCATGTTTCAAAAACATGGAATGTCTAAAAGCAAACTAAATAACCAAAGAATTGCCCCAAAATTTGCGGAAAGCGATAATTTTGGTTAGCTCTGAGGATTTGAAAAGGAGTATTATTAAGCCAGCTTCCTTCTCATCAATTGGCGAGTTTCAAAATCCAACCAAAGCTTTTTCTGAAATGATTTATTGCAAAGATTTATTGTAGGTTCTTCTTCCCAGAAGAACAATTGTATTTGTATTCCTCTGGGAAGAGGAATCTACGGAAAGGAACTTGAACTAGTGATTTTTCCCCTTTTTCAATTCCCCCAAACAACTGCCAGCCAAGTTCGTTTAAGAATTGAACACCATCTAGTCTTAGGTTTTTCCTAAGACCTTTTCATCATTAGAGCGTCCGCTCGATTCTGACATAAGCACAGAAAAATTCATATTTTTATTGAAAGTAAAAATACAGTTTAGAGATTAAGGTCGTAGCGGATGCTACGACTAGATTTAAGAACTGGAGTGTCTTTTCCTAAGACCTTTTCATGTTTAGAGCGTCCGCTCGATTCTGACATAAGCACAGAAAAATTCGTATTTTTATTGAGAATAAAAATACATTTTAGAGATTAAGGTCGTAGCGGATGCTACGACTAGATTTTTTCTTAATCACTCAACTAAACCTCCACAATCCCCTCCGCATTCAATTTTGGGGTTTACCGAATAAAGACATTCCATGTTTCAAAAACATGGAATGTCTAAAAGCAAACTAAATAACCAAAGAATTGCCCCAAAATTTGCGGAAAGCGATAATTTTGGTTAGCTCTGAGGATTTGAAAAGGAGTATTATTAAGCCAGCTTCCTTCTCATCAATTGGCGAGTTTCAAAATCCAACCAAAGCTTTTTCTGAAATGATTTATTGCAAAGATTTATTGTAGGTTCTTCTTCCCAGAAGAACAATTGTATTTGTATTCCTCTGGGAAGAGGAATCTACGGAAAGGAACTTGAACTAGTGATTTTTCCCCTTTTTCAATTCCCCCAAACAACTGCCAGCCAAGTTCGTTTAAGAATTGAACTTCCATTATTCAATCTGACATGAAAAATATTGACTTGCTTTCGGCTGCCAACAGAAGTGCTTTGTTGGGGAATTTAAAATCTGACACGTTCGATTTATTGGTAATTGGGGGCGGAATCACGGGGGCGGGAATTGCCTTGGATGCCGCTTCTCGGGGAATGAAAGTGGCTTTGGTGGAGAAATTGGATTTCGCATCTGGCACGAGCAGTAAATCTACCAAGCTGATTCATGGCGGTTTGCGCTATTTGAAACAGTTCGAAATTGCCTTGGTGCGAGAGGTGGGAAGCGAACGAGCGGTGGTTCATACCTTGGCTCCGCATTTGGTAACTTCGGAGAAAATGTTGTTGCCTTTGATTAAAAACGGAACTTATGGCTCAATCCTGACTTCTTTCGGGCTAATGGTTTACGATGTTTTAGCGGGTGTGGAAAGTGCCGACCAGCGAGTGATGCTCGATAAAAAGCAAACCATGAAGGCCGAACCGCTCTTAGACGCAAGCCGTGTGGAAGGTGGCGGATTGTATGCCGAATACCGCACGGATGATGCTCGCCTGACAATTGAAGTGATTAAAACCAGCAGTTTTTATGGAGCGAATTGCGCCAATTATGTGCAGGCAGAAAACTTTATTTACGAGGGCGAAGGAGAAAGCAAGAAAATTATTGGAGCGGTTTGCAGAGATGAATTGATGGAGGAATCGTTTGAAATAAAATCGAAATTTGTGGTGAGTGCGGCTGGGCCTTGGGTAGATGAATTGCGGGGAATCAACAAATCGAAAGAGGGAAAAAGATTGCATTTGACCAAAGGCGTGCATGTGGTTGTTCCGCATGAGAAATTGCCTGTGAAGCAAGCGGTTTATTTCGATGTGCCCGATGGCAGAATGATTTTCGCCATTCCGAGGCAGAAAGTGACTTATATTGGTACAACCGACACAGATTACACGGGAGACAAAGACAAGGTATTGGCAAACGAAGGCGATGTGCGCTATTTGCTGAACGGAGCGAATCAGATGTTCCCTGAAATAGATTTGCAGTTGGAGGATGTGGTTTCCACTTGGGCAGGTTTGCGCCCGCTGATTCATGAAGATGGAAAATCGGCTTCGGAACTTTCCCGGAAAGATGAGATTTTCGTGTCTCCCACCAACCTGATTTCTATTGCTGGCGGGAAACTGACTGGCTACCGAAAAATGGCAGAACGCATTGTGGATTTGGTGGATAAGCAATATAGAAAGCAATTTGGCGGAGATAAGCGAAAATCTAGAACGGCTAAAATTCCTTTGGCAAATGGTGGATTGAGCAACTCGAAAGATGTGAAAACCTACCGAAAACAGTTGTATGAACGACTGCAAAATACGGATTTGAAAAAGCGAGAAATCAAATATTTGGTTTCCAACTACGGAAGACAAACCGATATTATTATCACGAAGTTTTTGGGGATTGATGGAGACAGCGCTTCGGAAATGATGCTGAAAGCGGAACTTTGGTATTGTATCAACCATGAAGCGGTTTTCACGGCTATGGATTTCTTCAACCGAAGAACGGGCAGACTTTATTTCCAAATAGAAACTATTGAACCGAATTTGGAGATAGTTCTCAAGGAAATGAGTTCCTTTTTCGATTGGTCAGAAACTAAGCTTTCAGAAGAAAGAGAGTCTATGGAATTGGCAATTTCCGAAACTTCAAAAATTTTCAGGAATAATTGAAAGTTTAGATTTTGGGTGTTAACTTTGAGGGAAGAAAAAAAAATATGAATGAAGAATTAAAAAAGAAAAATGAATTAGGGTCATTACCTTTTTATAAAAACCATTTTTAAATAGTTTTTAGGTTGCTATAAAGAACATCCATCTGAAGATGGATGCAATTGAATGATAGACTTACTATTTTAATGAAAGTTTGAAGTCTAAATTCAATTGCCACTAGCTTCAGCTAGTGGAGAACGAGTTACATATTTCAGAGTCTTAAAGAACAACCAATCTAACATGACTCATCAAGAACTGATTAGAAAAGTAGAGTGGAAAGACTTAATAAGCCTTTCTGTGAAAGAAACGCTTATTGAAAATAGCCTAACTATTCCTTGGTTTATCATTTCAATAACATTGGCTTATTTTGGTTATTATTTGCTTGCTCTTCCATTTTCTGCTTTCTTTTTTCTGACAGGATTGAGGCAAGTTCATAATGGTTTCCACAATTCGCTAGGCACAAATCATTTCTTGACATGGCTTACTTTATTTGTCAATAGCATTCTGATGTTGGTTTCTATTCATGCTGTAAAATTCAACCACATTAGGCATCATAAAGTAACCTGGCAATTGGGAAACCAGCATTATAGAAAGAACCTTGTTGTAGAATTATTGGCTGTTGCGCTATTTATTTTTATGGCAGTTTATTTCAGAATTGATTTCCTAATTTACCATATTTCAATCATGCTGGTTGGAGAATTTTTAATGGCATTTTTTGCTGTGTGGACTGTTCATCATGATACGCATGAAAATCCTGAATTGGCAAGAACACAAAGAGTGAGATGGAAAAACAAACTTACCTTTAGTATGTTCTACCATTTGGAACATCATCTATTTCCTGCGGTTCCTACCATAAAACTGCCCGAATTGGCGAAGCGGATTGATAAAGATTTGCCAGAGATGGAGAAAAAACAGACGTTTTAATTAAATCAATCAGGGTCAAAAAACAAAAAAGAACCCTTGGAAACCAAAGGTTCTTTCTCCTTAATAAACTAAACTAACAAACAAACTTCACAGACAGAACACCGTAAAATCATTATTTGTTCAGACATTATGGAAGCATTAGAAACTAAAATTAGAGACGAATATGTAAGTTTCGTTTCGGAAAATCATAAAAGACCGCATTCAATTGCACAGTTCATGGAAAGTTTGGAAGGAAGCACTCCAGATTTCCATCGCTATTTTCAGGATTTCCACGAACTCGACAAGGTAATTTGGAAAGGCTATTTCGAGCAAACCTTGCAGGAAATCTACAAGACTGAGCAGGAACTGATAGAATCTGGGCAAACTCCTTACGATGCAGAAGAAAAGTTAAAGTCTGTATTCTACTTCTTGGTGGAAATTCTGAAACATGAAAAAGATTATGTAACCTTTTCTTTCAAAAATGCAGATAACAAAGTGTTTACACCTAGTTTTTTAACGTTTTTTCAAAAAAACTTTGAACATTTCGCTCAAGAACTCATTTTGCAAGGCACAGATAGCAACGTAATTGCTTCCCGCCCAATTATTTCCGACTATTATGACAACCTAATTTGGGGACAGATTTTGTTCATTCTCCGCTATTGGGTGCAAGATGAATCTCCTGAATTTGAGAAAACAGATGTTGCCATTGAAAAAGGCGTAACCTTCGTTTTTGATATAATGAGAAGAAATGTATTTGATAGCACTTTCGACTTTGTGAAGTTTCTGATTTTGCAGAAGTGAGGGAATAGATGTTAGATTTTAGACATAAGATATTAGAGGAAGGAGAAGGAGGAAAGAGGAAGGAAAAAAACCTTATCATATAACTTATGTTTAGATAGAAGTTGCATAATAATTTATACTCATTACTCTGTACTAACTACTCAATACCACAAAAAATGGCAGACGAAAAACGAAAAATACAGACTAGCATTCCAGCTTCAAAAGTCCGAAGAGTGGCAAAATTTGCAACTACGGGCGTGAAGGTTGGAGGGAATTATATTAAGCATTACGCTAAGAAAACATTCAATCCGAACATTTCGAGAGATGAGTTGGATAAGGATAATGCGAAAGACATTTACGAGTCATTAAGCGAGCTAAAAGGAAGTGCCTTAAAAGTTGCTCAGATGATGAGTATGGATAAGAATATATTGCCACAGGCTTATTCTGACCAATTCAAAATGGCGCAATATTCTGCTCCGCCTCTCTCCTACCCGCTCGTAATGCGGACTTTCAAGAAATACTTTGCCAAAAGTCCAACTGAGATGTTTGATACTTTCACGAAAGATGCCATTAATGCCGCTTCAATTGGGCAGGTACATCAGGCCACTTTGGATGGAAAAAAATTGGCAGTGAAAGTGCAGTATCCTGGCGTAGCAGAAAGCGTCTCTTCTGATTTAAAATTGGTAAAACCTATTGCGGTTAATATGCTTGGGCTGAACCAGCAGGATGTAAATCATTATACTGAGGAAGTAGAGAAAATGATGCTTTCAGAAACTGATTATGGATTGGAATTGAAAAACTCTATCGAAATCCCGAAGGCTTGCGCAGATTTGGATAATTTGTTTTTCCCGACCTATTACCCAGAATATTCCTCTGAAAAAGTCCTCACTATGGATTGGCTCGAAGGCAAACATTTGGATGCTTTTATGGAAACCAATCCTTCACAGGAAATCCGTAATCAGATTGGGCAAGCACTCTGGAATTTCTATGATTTCCAAATCCATAAACTCCTACAAGTTCATGCCGACCCGCACCCTGGTAATTTCCTACTCACAGAAGATGGGAAAGTGGGAATTATTGATTTCGGTTGCGTGAAAGTGATTGAACAAGATTTCTACGATAAATATTTTGTACTTCTCGATAAGGATTTATTGAACAATGAAGTCCAATTGTTGGAGAAATTAATGGGTTTCAACTTCCTTTATGCCGATGACAAAGAGGAAGACAAAAAAGTTCTTTTCGGAATTTTCCAAGCTATTTTGGAAATGCTGAGTCGTCCTTTCCACGGAGAGGAATTTGATTTTGGAGATGATAGTTACTTTAAAGAGCTGTCAGATTTTGGGGAAATCCATAAAGACACACCACAACTCCGAAAATCCAAACGCCCAAGAGGAACGAAAGATGCGCTTTATATTAACCGAAGCTATTTTGGTTTGTACAATATCCTGAATCATTTAGGTGCGAAAGTAAATACGAGTTCAAGATGGAGCGAGAATAAAGAGAAAATGAAGAAAAGTTGAAAAAAGGGAATTGTGAGTTGGCAAACTAGCTTTTAGCAAGAACTTATTGACATTCAAACAGTTTTTAATTATAAAAATCCACACGAAAAATCTTTAAAAAGGTATTTCGTGTGGATTTTGCTTTTGTGAGTTCTCAGCGCATTTCTTATCTTCATAGTTGAACTCGCAACTAAAAAAACCTGTGCTATGGCAAATGACTATAAACTCAAAGAACAAACTAGTGAACAACTTGTTTTCAAGGCAGGAAATTCGCTCTGGATTTTCATTATACTCTTCGGATTGATAGGTGGAATCCCTTTGGTAATTTCCTTGCTTTCATTTGTAGCAGATGGCATTATAGAAACAGAAAGCGATGAAGTGTCGGTCATGCTTTTGGGTTTCGGATTGATTTTCTTTTCTGCCTCAATGTTGATGTTTGCATCTAGGTTCTCCTTTCCAAAATATTTCATTTTCAATCATGCAAAAGGCGCATTGCAAATCAAGCACAAAAGCATAGAGGAAGAAGCGGTTGCCGAAATTCCTTACACTAGTATTCAGAGTTTTGGGCTCAGAAGGAAAGTCAGCACAAGTAGTAGTGGAAGTAGCGGAAGTTCAAGGTCGGTCAGCTATATCGTCAGCATACTGAAAAAAGATGGAAGCAATTGGGATTTAAACTCTTTTTCCAAAGAATCGAAGGCGCTGAAATTGAAAAGTATTTTGGAGACAGAAGTAAATTTATCAACTCCAATCTCCAACCCAATCCCTCCAAAAGTCCCTGAAGATGTGCAATTGGTGCAATCGGGAGGAAATATTAGTTTTCTTTGGAGAAACAAAGTTACCGCTACTTACATACTTGTGTTCTTTGTTTTAGCTGGATTTGGCACAATCGGGTTCGGAGTTTACCTGATGGATGGTTCAGGTGTAGCTGTTTTCGTAATTACAGGATTCATACTGATTGTCGCAAGCCTGATGATTTATAAAATATATGCCAACCTAACTACCGACCACAAGCTCACAATCACTTCCGATGAGTTGCAGATTATAAAAAATGAGAAAATCAAAAAGCAAATTCCACTAATGAATATAGCCTCCATTCGGCTCGATTTTGGGGAAAGCATGTCAGATTCCCAAATTAAAATCCTCAACCATGAGCAACACGACTATGTAAGAGAAAAAATGGACAGCAAGCAAATAGGATTATCAGATATTTCTGACCTCATTTCTCTCGCCAAAAATAGCATCACTTTGGAAATGGATGGTTTGGATATGATTGGTAAAATCCAAATGGAGCAAATGTTGGAGCGGATTATTTTGGAGAAAGGTGGTGTGAGTGTTTTGTAGGGAATTGATTATTGGGAAATATTAATTTATTTTTGAGGCATGAAAACAACATTTATACTCCTATTTTGCCTCCTTCTCTCTTCTTGTTCAGGTAATTATGAAGATAAAATAATTGGTCATTGGATGCACAAACAAGAGAAGCAAGACTTTATGCTAATCGAGATTCATGAAAGCTCTAATTTGCTTTTTATAAAGTTCATAGACTCAAAAGAAAAATCAAAAGAATTTGTTCTTGAACCTATTGGAAGTAAATTTCAATTTCAGAATTTAGGTGGGAAAAATGTAGAATTCACCTACCTCCATGAAACAGATAAGTTACTCATTTTGGGAAACAAACTTTCTAGAGTTAAATTCCAAGAATAGAAAAATAGCCTAAAACTCATCTTCAAGCAACAAGAACTTCAAAAATCCCTTAAAACAGAAACTGATAAGCCAAAAAGGTTTACCAGTTTCTGTTTTTATATGCTTCTCTTCTTAAACTGCCAAAGCTCCTGCTTCTGCAACAGCATGGTCGTTCTCAACAGAGCTACCGCTTACGCCAATTGCTCCAATCACAGTTCCTTCAGCATTCTTAATCGGAATTCCGCCTGGGAAAGTAATTAAACCATTATTTGAGTGCTCAATATTGAACAAAGGGCCACCAGGTTGTGATAACTCTCCAATCACGCCTGTATTCATATCGAAAAATCGAGCTGTTTTTGCTTTCTTGATTGAAATATCCAAAGAACCCAACCACGCTCCATCCATACGTGCGAAGGCTACCAAATTTGCGCCAGCATCTACAATGGCAATATTCATTTTAGTATCCAAGGCAACTGATTTCTCCTGTGCTGTTGCAATTGCTTTCTGTGCTTGTTCTAATGTAATGCTCATAATAAATAGGGTTTAGATTAAGGTCTTTAACAATGTAAGTACATTGCAACCTAACAAACTTATATCTAAAAATAAAGTTCACACTTATTTAAAAAATATATGAGGCTTTTTCAAAATTCAACATTTTCAAATTTTTAGGCTCATTCCAACTAAATTAGCCCTTATTGATAAAATGACCATCCAGCTATTTATTATCTTTGTTGTCGAACTACTCCAATCCACCAATGAAAAAAACCCTTCTTTTCTCATTCCTATTTATTTTTCAACAATCAATTGCCCAAAACTATTCGCTCCGAATTGCCAAACTGAAATATGGTGGTGGTGGCGATTGGTATTCCAACAAAACTGCCTTGCCCAACTTGGCGAAATTCAGCAATCAGCAATTGGGCACAAGTATCAGCCCAGAAGATGAGATTGTGGAAGTAGGAAGCAAAGAGTTATTTTCTTATTCCTATGTTTATATGACAGGGCATGGAAATGTGGTTTTTTCTAATTCTGAAGCAGAAAACTTGCGTAACTACCTGCTTTCGGGTGGGTTTCTCCACATTGATGACAATTATGGATTAGATAAATTTATTCGGGTGGAAATGAAAAAAGTATTCCCTGAATTGGATTTTGTGGAGTTGCCTTTCAATCATTCAATCTATCATCAGAAATTTGATTTCCCGAAAGGCTTACCAAAAATTCATGAGCATGATGGCAAACCCGCACAAGGCTACGGAATTATGTTTGAAGGCAGATTGATTTGCTATTATTCCTTCGAGTCAGATTTGGGAAATGGCTGGGAAGACCGAATTATCTACAACGATTCGGAAGAAGTTCGGGAAAAAGCCTTGAAGATGGGCGCAAATATTCTTTCCTTTGCGTTCACTCAAGAGTAAATTGAATTGGTGAGTTGGCGAATTATTCGATTATAAACCCAGTATATACGCATTACACATAACTGTTTGAATGAAAAAGATAATTATTGCCATTGATGGTTTCGCAGCCTGCGGAAAAAGTACGACAGCAAAATTAGTAGCTAAACGCCTTGGTTATGGCTACATTGACACAGGAGCAATGTACAGAGCTGTTACTTTATATTTTCTTGACAATCAGATTGATTGGCTCAACAAAGAAGCAGTTAGCGCAGCTCTAGAACAAATAAATATTCGTTTTGCTCAAAACTCAGATACGCAAACCAACGATGTTTTCTTGAATGGAAAGAACATAGAGCAAGACATCAGAACCATGCGAATTACTGGGAAAGTAAGCCAAGTAAGTGCCATTTCCGAAGTGCGCAGATTCTTGGTGGCGCAACAGCAAGACATGGGAAGTGAGAAGGGAATTGTGATGGATGGAAGAGATATTGGAACTGTGGTTTTCCCAGATGCTGCTCTAAAAGCTTTCATGACTGCAGATATGGTGGCTCGTGCCAAACGCAGATTGCAAGAACTCAATTCCAGAGGAAAAACTGTGGAGTTGCAAGATGTAATTGATGATTTGGGAAATCGGGATAGAATCGACTCCACCAGAGAAGATAGTCCATTGAAAAAAGCACATGATGCTCACACAATCGACACAAGCAACATCACAATCCAGCAACAAGTCAATCAGATTTTGGAACTGGCTAGGAAAATTATTGTTAGTGATTAATTGCAAGTAAAAAATAGAAAAATAGCAAGAAAGTAAAGTAAGGAACAGTAATGGGGCTTATTAAAAAAGATAAGTAGGTAACGGTGTCTTTAGACACGCCATTCTGCGAATTTCGCAATACAATTCTGTTCATAATCTCTAATAATGTATCATTTTCTATTGTTTATTTTTTTGCCATTCCTACTATTTTGAAAATGGAAATTCTACAAACAAGAAGACTGACACTTTCGGAAGCAACACTTTCCGATATACCTTTAATTTTCAAATTACTAAACAGCCCAAATTGGTTAGAGTTTATTGGAGATAGAAACATTCGTACTTTGGAAGATGCAGAGAAATACATCCAAAACTCGCTTATCAAAAGCTATCGGGAAAATGGATTTGGACTTTGGAAAGTAGAATTGAAATCTGACAAAACTCCAATCGGTTTATGCGGATTACTCAAAAGAGAAATGCTTGACTTCCCAGATTTAGGCTTTGCTATTCTACCTAATCACGCAGGAGTTGGTTACATTTCAGAAGTGGCAAAGGCAACTGTTTCCTACGCAAAATCCAACTTGGAGTTGAAGCAAATTTTGGCGATCACAAGCCTTTCAAATTATGGTTCTCAAGCGGTTTTGAAAAAAACTGGATTTACAAAGACTGGGGAGATTGAGTTTAATGGCGGAAAGGGTGAATTGTACGAACTCAATTTCTGAAGCGATAACTTCACAAATCAAAAGTTCAAAACTCCAATACTTGAGCCTCATCGTTTACTTTTGCAGAAAAAACTCTCTCCAATGAAAAAGCACTTTCTTTTCCTATTTTTAAGTCTATCAATCTGGTCTTGCCAAAGCAATTCAGAAACTCAAACTGAAAAAACACTTCCCATTTATGGAGACCGCCAATTGAATGACTCTGGCGATACAGTTTATCATACAATTGGAGATTTCTCATTTGTCAATCAGGATAGTCAAGCAGTTACTCCAAAAGAGTTTGAAGGAAAAATTTATGTGGCAGATTTCTTTTTTACCAATTGCCCAACCGTTTGCCCAAACATGACTGCGCAACTCAATAGAGTGTATGAAAAGTTCAAGACAAACTCGAATGTCATTCTGCTTTCCCACTCAATTGACACCGTAAATGACTCTGTGGCAGTTTTGAAAGATTATGCAAACAAATTTGGTGTGGAAACAGCAAAATGGCATTTCATTACTGGAAACAGAGATGAAATTTACAAAATCGCCAAAGAAAAATACTACATCAGCGCCATGGAAGACGAGAAAGCACCTGGTGGCTATTTGCACAACGCCAAATTCATTTTGGTTGATAAGCAAGGAAGAATCAGAGGTTATTACACAGGAACAGAAAAGGCAGATGTGGACAGAATGATGGGAGATATGGAGGTTTTATTGGGTGAATAATTAGCTTTTCGAATTTTTCTGCTCTTTGCATAAAACGTATTGTAGCGAATGAATTTAATAGAACACCCATAAATAGCAAGAAAAATGACCAAAGAAACCAATTTTTTCCAAGATGTTTATGACGTTGT
>JBLIFI010000107.1:0-11617 GCA_047633715.1 Flammeovirgaceae bacterium | reverse complement strand
TCCCATTTTCAATCGCATAGCTTTGCAACCTTGTTTTTCTACGAGTTTCAAAATTCTTAAACCTGAAAATCTCGGTTTTATCTTTGGAGACTTTTAAACTCAATTCTTCAAATTTCTCGTCTATCTTTTCTAGTATTTCCGCTACTTTATTCTCTTTTACTACAAAAACAATATCATCTGAATACCTGCGGTAGAAGCCATTTCCTCCGCTGGCATATTCCTCTATCGCCCATTTATCGAAATCATACATATAAAGGTTTGCCAATAGTGGACTTATTGCCGTTCCCATTGGTATGCCAACCAACTTTTTATCTTTATTCAGTCGCTGGTTTTTGTGGATTCTGAACTCGCCATTTTTTACCGCATTTCGGAACTCTTTTGGAGACGAGAAAAAACTGAAAATGCCATGTTCTTTTCTGATGTCAGAAAGTTTCTTCTCATCAAACCCATGCTTCCTTCCATTTTGGCTTTGATACATTCTCAACGAATCAAGTTTAATGTAGGAGAACTTGGTAAGCGATTTGAAAATGTTGTAATAGTCTGATGGCAATTCTGATTCGCCCAGCAGTTTTGCTAATTTCTGTTTCAGCAAAGTATGATTGATAGAAGGAAAGAAGCCTTTCACATCTACGCAAACCACATAACAATCCTGATAGTCTTTGATTTTCTCAAACACTTCTTTGGCAAAATGAATATTGCATTTGGATTTTGCGCCTTCCGAATCATCTACAGGAATATTTCTGTAAGCAATTACCGCTTTTTCTAGCTCTTTATTCTGTTTTAAAAGTGCTTCATATTTAGGAGAAAGTCGCTCTTTGGCATACAAAGAGTAAATCAGCGCATCTGTGTGGGTTGGATAGTGAATCGGTCTGTCCTTTTTGCTCAATTCGCCCAAATAATTATGCGAGCGGACAAATTCGTCTCTTTCTAACTCTTTCTCTGAATCAACTTTGTATTTTTTAAATCTTCTTTGAGACAATTCTTTGTAGAGCAAAGGCATAAAAGCATGCTTAGCAACATAAGAAGGATTCTCACATCTTTTGAGGAATTTTTCTATCTCTTTTGGAGATAACCTTTTTGTGAGATGCAGATAAGCTTTCGGTCTTGCCCATTTACTGCGAGGAGATTCTTTTTGCATTGTGTTTGAGTTAAAAAAGGGAATCCAACGCCTGTGTAATCTCCTACAAACCTATTTCATACTTCCATAAAAGGAATAGAGCCATTATCCGACTTCTCGAATCACACGCTAATTGTATTTTGTATATTTATTAACTTATTAACAATGAAGATATTACAAGTGAATACCCAGCTTCCTTTACAGACTCTAGTGTACTTCTTAATTATGCTCTACTCATTTATTAATTCTAAGAAAATTCTCATAATCTTTAGGATTGTCAAATTATTCTAAAACCTCATTACCCAATTGTAATGAGTAGGATGCAATTCCATTTCTGAAATCACACACCGTAGCTCATACATCTAATCGAAACAAGTTAGGATATGCTATTGAATTCCCTTATTTTGCAATATAACAAAAAAATATAGTGAGTATGAGCGTTACAAAAAAAATAAAAGCAAAAGCATTTAAGTTTAAGGTTGGCGGTTTAGTTTATTTCAAAGCTGAGCCAAACGTTTTTATGAATATCTCAGAAATAGCTCTGTTGGAACCTTCTGACAGAAAGAAAATATCAAGAGAAATTGAAGGTACAATTTCTGGCGTGGCGAGAATAGAATGCTATTGGTGTACTTACGATTATAGAAAGGGAATGCTATATACAAAAGGATGGTTTATGAGTAATGAACTTGAATCTGTAAAAATGACAAGAATAGGCGAAAACCCTATTAAGGTTGGAGATATCGTAATGTTTAGGGGAGGAAAGAGAGTCTTAAGCAAAGATGAAAAGAAAAAAGTAGAGACCGAAGTTCTGAAGATTTGCGCCCAAAAATTTTTAGTTACTGAAATCAAAAAAGAATCTTCTAAAACAAACCTTAAAGTCATAGATAGAGACGGTAATGTAAAAGTCGTAAGGCAATGCGCAGAGAGAATAGTAAAATGTAAATGGTTCAATGCAAAAGAGAATAAGTTTTCGGAGCAATACTTTCCAGAAACATCTATTACTAATAATTTAGAATTACCTATTATCACAGTCAAGTCAAATCCTTCTCAAGTCTGAGGACTTGAAAATCAGTCAGTTCTAAGGAACTGACTGGCATGCAATGAAAGTTTTGCTCAAATATTCCATTAAAAAAGCCTTGATAGAACTAATTCTATCAAGGCTTTTTTAATGGAAATCAGAGTTTCTTATTTCTCCAATCTTCCTATATTTCTTTTCACTTCGTTGATGTTGTTGTAGTTCGGATATTTCTCCAAAGTGGACATCAAAGTGTTTTTAGCATCTTCCGTGCTTCCATTTAACTCCTGAGCTAAAGCCAATTTTTCCATATATATTGGAGTGAATTGCTCGTTTTCATCGTAGTTAGCTCCTTTCTTATAGTAGGAAACTGCTTCTCCGTAAGTTTCTTTCTCCATATAAGCATCGCCAGTTAAAACGTAGGCTCTTGCCTGCCAAAGGAAATCATCTGTACCGAAGTCTTCCAAATATTCAATCGCTTTATCGAACTCGCCTTTTTTCAGGTAAGAAACACCCGCATAAAAGCTTGCTAAGTTTCCAGCATCTGTAGAACCATATTCATCCATTACGGCAAGTAAACCGCTAGTTGAGTTCCCATCTCCATTCAATGCTTTATCTAAAGAGTCTTTCTCGAAGTAGAAAACTGCAGGGAACAATTCCTCTTGTGCAGCAGTTTCTTGTCCGCCCATATAGAATTTGAAAGCGAAGAACAAAGCAACCACAGCAACCATAATTCCAATTACGGTTGCAATTGTTTTCTTGTTGCTGTCAACAAACTCTTGCGACCTGCTGATTTCCTCTTGTAAAACGCTTGCATCTTCATAAAATGTTGCGTTGTTTTCTTCTTCTTCTACCTGAGCTTGTTTAGCTCTTCTTTTTGCGTTTTCTATTCTCTTTGCCATGTTTCTACTAGATTCTAAAGAATTTTGAGCGTTTATTTGCACTCTATCAACCTCATAAAGTACCAATACGGCATTTTTGAGTGTGCAAAGTTAAATAAAATGTCCGAATAAATAGAAATTCGGTCTTAAATATTGTTTTGAGAATGTAAACTTGAAAAATCAATCCTGTTTCTAAATAGAATTTTCAATAAATATGCTTGTGTAATAACCACATTTTTGATTTAAACTAAACTTTGGATACTTTCATAATGCCCGACTCATCTCGGAGAGGCGAGGCACGAAACCACAAGCTTACTTAGTGTTAAGATTCGTCAATAAAATCATTTACAAGCTTTCATATATTTCCTGCATTCAATCGTACTTCGTAAATCTAAAAATCTAAAATGCTTTCCCCTTCACAACTCGAATTTGACCGTAAACACATTTGGCATCCTTATACCTCAATCCAAAACCCATTGCCTGTCTTTCCTGTGGAGTCAGCAAATGGAGTTCGGATTTCGCTATCGGATGGGCGTGAGTTGGTTGATGGCATGTCGAGTTGGTGGACGGCAATTCATGGATATAGTCATCCTGTTCTGAATGAAGCAGTTCGGAAGCAAACCGAGAAGATGTCTCATGTCATGTTTGGCGGATTCACTCACGAGCCAGCAATTGAACTCTGCGAATTGTTGGTAAAAATCACTCCAGAACCTTTACAAAAAGTATTTCTATGCGATTCAGGGTCAATTTCTGTGGAAGTGGCAATGAAAATGGCTTTGCAATATCATTACTCGCAAGGAGCGAAATCCAAAAGCAAATTCTTGACAATCCGCTCGGGCTATCATGGCGACACATTCAATGCCATGTCGGTTTGCGATCCAGTTACGGGAATGCACCATATTTTCAAACAGAATTTGTCAATCAATTTCTTCGCTCCAAAGCCAGAAACAAAATTTGGTGAAAGTTGGATTGAGGGAGATTTCCAACCTTTTCAGGAACTCGTAAAATCCAACCATACGGAAATTGCCGCAGTCATTCTCGAACCCATTGTGCAAGGTGCTGGCGGAATGCGCTTCTACTCAGCCGAATATTTGAAACGAGTTCGGGAAATTTGTAATCAGCATAATATCCTGCTCATTTTCGATGAGATTGCTACAGGTTTTGGGCGGACAGGGGAATTATTCGCCTCCGATTTGGCTGAAGTCACTCCAGACATTTTATGTTTAGGAAAAGCGTTGACTGGTGGCTACATGACTTTGGCAGCCACATTGGCAACTGAAAAAGTAGCTCTAGGAATTGCCGAAGGCGAAGCGGGAGTTTTCATGCACGGCCCCACTTTTATGGGAAACCCGTTGGCTTGTGCCGTGGCAGTTGCCAGCACCAAACTACTACTCTCACAAGACTGGAGAAGTAAAATCCAACAAATTGAAAAGCAACTCAAACATGAATTATTGCCACTCAATCAGCATGAAAAAGTGGCAGAAGCACGAGTTTTAGGCGCAATTGGCGTGGTGGAAACCAAATTGCCCGTGAACATGGCTATTGCCCAAAAACTATTGGTAGATTTAGGAGTCTGGATTCGCCCGTTTGGGAAATTAATTTATATCATGCCACCTTATATTATAGAACCCGATGGTTTGAGTAAATTGACTTCGGCAATCAAGGCAATTTTGAATGAGGAGATTTGGGGCTGAATTTCAGAAATAGTTTAAATTCCATACAACCATTTCCGACTCAACGTCCACTCTATAATTGAACGCAACAGAAAATAAATGTAAGCGTGTAAATCTATCATCTATTATTTTTAAAATAAACCCTCTTAGTAATGAAAAGCAATCAGATTCTTATATTATGTGCTATTCTGTTTTTTGGCAGTTTCGTGTTGTTTAGTTTTAGTGACAAACAAGCAACTAAAAGAGTAACGTTTGAATATAAACAAATGACAACTATTGAGTCTGTTGTGCCAGCGGGGCTTGGTAGGTCTCGCTTGTTAATGGAAAAAGAAGGAGGAGGGGAGTCGATTGAAAAAATGAAAAACTTCTATAGTGTGACAGGTATCAATTTTAGCAATATTATCAAAAACGATACTCAAATTAGCCAAAAATTAGGAGAGATGGCTTCTCAAGGCTGGGAACTTGATAAAGTAACTTCGGCAGTAGAATCTACCGAAACTTCAACAGGTATTTTTATTACTCGCTATTTCTTTAAAAGAATGAAGGAATAGGCATTGGCTAAGGAGCAATCAAAATTCCCAACTTCAAATTATTGAGGTTGGGAATTTTGATTAGACAATTTATGGAGTTTATGGTTGTCTGACAATTTTTGTGGTTGATGTGTTCCATGAAGTACGAAATAAGGAACAATCATCAATCACAGCCTCCAGATTAGGTAACTAATTTGAGCTATTTTTGACCTCCACAAAATTTGTCAGAGAACCGAGTTTATTAAATGCACAGAATTTGAGGAAAAATAAAAAAAGAAATGGAAGAAGTAGATCAGTTTTTAAACTATTTACGCTACGAAAAGCGGACAAGCTTGCACACAGTAGAAGCTTATAGCACAGATTTATTGCAATTTTTCAGTTATGTAAATCAGAATTTGGAGGAGAATGAGTCTGAACAGAATTTATCGGAATTGAAATATTCTGACATTAGAGGTTGGTTGATTCTGATGATTGACCAAGATTTATCGCCAAGAAGCGTGAATAGGAAAATGGCTTGCCTTTCTACTTTCTACTTATTTTTGGAGCGAAATGGCAAGATTGAGCAAAACCCGACAGAAAAACTACAATGGCTCAAAACGAGTAAAAGCCTACCGAGTTTTGTACAAGAAGAGGAAATGGGGATTATTCTCGACCAAACCGAATTCCCCAACACTTTCAAAGGCAAGCGAGACCAATTGGTTTTGGAAACACTCTACGGAACAGGAATGCGAGTTTTCGAATTGATTGGATTGAGACTCTCTGATATTGACTTCTACCGAGGTACAGTTTCCATTCTGGGCAAAGGGAACAAGCCCCGAATTGTGCCTTTGGGGAATGGCTTACTTAAAATGATTCGGGAATTTGTACAAGCTTTTGGAATTGGGAATTCCAATTACCTTATCCAAACCAAAGAACAGGAAGGCAAAAAAGCTTACCGAATGCTAATTTACCGAATAGTGAATAAATATCTTTCTGCTTCCAACTCCACCGAGAAAAAGAGCCCGCATGTTTTGCGTCACAGCTACGCTACGCACTTACTCGAAAATGGCGCAGATTTGAATGCGATTAAGGAATTGTTGGGTCATACGAGTTTGGCAACTACGCAGGTTTATACGCATAATTCATTGAGCAGATTGAAGGCCGTTTTTGATAAAGCACATCCGAAATCATAATCAGTTATCAGTTATCAGAAAATGTGTATTCAACTTTAGTCGAATGATAATAAAAAAGCTGACAGGGTTTGGGAACCCTGTCAGCTTTACAAATATCTTCAAATCAGTAAATTATCTAATCTTCTTCTTTTTCACTTTTCCTTTCTTACCACCACCAAGTAGTCTGCCTCTCAATCCACCACTCTTCACTTTTTTTGCACCTTTAATACTTGGAGCAGATGCGCCTGCCGAAGCATTTCCACTTCCACCTTCCATCTTGTTCATTTGGCGCATCATTTTTTGCATGTCATCCAATTGCTTATAAATTGCATTCACTTGCTGTACGGAAGTTCCGCTACCTGACGCAATTCGTTGTGTACGAGAAGCTTCGGTAAGCATTGGATTTTCTCTTTCCGCTGGAGTCATTGAACCGATGATTGCCTCAACAGGAACGAAGGCATCGTCATCAATATCCACATTTTTCATCATTTTGTTCATGCCAGGAATCATTTTCATCAATCCCTTCAAGTCTCCCATTTTTTTGATGTGCTGGAGTTGTGAGTTCAAATCATTGAAATCGAATTGATTTTTCTTGATTTTTTTGCTCAATCTGCGAGCCTCATCTTCATCAAAAGCATCCTGTGCTTTCTCCACCAAAGAGATAACATCGCCCATTCCCAAAATACGCTGTGCCATCCTGTCTGGGTGGAAAACGTCCATTGAGTCTGGCTTCTCGCCCGTACTGATGAATTTAATTGGCTTATTGACAACGCCCTTAATGGAAATTGCCGCTCCACCTCGTGTATCGCCATCTAATTTGGTCAATACAACTCCATCAAAATCTAATCGCTCATTAAAGGTTTGAGCTGTATTCACAGCATCTTGCCCAGTCATGGAATCGACTACAAATAATGTTTCAGAAGGTTGGAGTGCGTTTTTCACATCCACCAATTCTTTCATCATTTGCTCATCTACTGCCAAACGACCAGCGGTATCTACAATGACTACATTTTTGCCATTCTTCTTGGCATAGTCAATCGCATTATTGGAGATTTGAACTGCATTTTTGTTTTCTGGCTCGGCATAAACTTCTACACCAACTTGCTCGCCCAACGTTTTGAGTTGCTCAATAGCTGCAGGTCTATAAATATCACAAGCAACTAAAAGCACTTGTTTGCCTTCTTTTTTGAGCCTGTTGGCAAGCTTTGCGGTAAAAGTAGTTTTACCAGAACCTTGTAAACCTGCAATCAGCACAATACCAGGTTTGCCTTCTAGTTTGAATTCGGCCACTTTGCCACCCATCAATTCAGTCAGCTTATCACTTACAATTTTAGTAAACAGTTGCCCTGGCTTTATGGAAAGCAAGACATTTTGCCCCATTGCCTCGTCCTTAATATCGCTGGTAATTTGCTTTACCACAGGATAATTCACATCGGCATCTAGCAATGCTCTGCGGATATCCTTAATGGTGTTGGCAATGTTAATTTCGGTGATTTTACCATCACCTTTCAGGTTTTTAAACGCTGATTCTAACTTATTACTGAGATTATCGAACATAGTATTCTGTACTTATGAGTTTTTTGATGCAAAATCAACTGCAAAAATACAACTTGATAATGGAAAATACTAAAAGTTGTTTGGGAAAGAGTGGAGTAAATAGAGATTATGGGCTTAAAAAAATCAGAATCGACTCAGAGAGTCGATGTACGGAGTAGGGATTTTAAACGAGAATAGGTCTCTTGGATTTTATTTTTAGGGCTATCGGTTTAAATGTATGCTACTTTCGGAAGCCTCTACTTCCTTAAATCTACAAGTCCGAGCGGATGCTCGAGCTATTTACTTTTTTATCCATTGCCCTTTTGTCCAAATACCATTACCCTCCTAATTCTCCAAAATTCGGCAAATCATAAATATCTTTTATTTGGATTTCACAGCCCAAAACCTCTAGTTTTTCTTCCAAATCGAATTTGGTTTCCAAAAATTGCCTGTCATTTTCCCAGTTCCGAACGAAAACCGCAGGAGCATAATCCGCCAACTGGCTCTCAATCATCACATATTTTTTCAGAGATTTGATTTTTCGGTAGCATTCAAACTTGTTCCCACGGTCATAATCTCGGGTAGATTTGGAAAGGACTTCAATAATGTAGTCAGGTTCGGTCAGCCCCAAAGTGCCAAAAGGAGTTTGCTTGTTTAAACTATCATTGCAATAAATATGAATATCTGGGTAGAAATAAGCTTGCTCGCATTCGGGAACATAAAGTCTAACATCTCCGAATACCAAAGTACAACCTTTTGCTTTTAAGCATTTTTCCAAATGGAGAATCAAATTCTTCACAATTAGTACATGTTCAAGGGTTGTTCCAGCCATGGCTATGATTTCCCCATTCAAGTATTCCAACTTGTCTTTAGATTCTTCGCTGATTTTGAGGTATTCTTCTGGCGATATAGTTTTTTCGAGTGTTTCCATATCACTAATTTACGGAAATTCTTTCAAAAAGATGAGGTGCGGGAAATGTTTACTTAACGAACAAAATCATACTACTGTACAAAAGTGAAAAGCTGGCAGAGTCCGCAGGTTCCTGCCAGACGTTGAATGGGTTTTAACTAACCTTCGGCAGGGTATTCTGGGAGTCGCCATCGACACCGCTTCCGAGGTCTCATCTTTTGAAATGTACAGTAGTATGTATGAAGCAAAACGTCTTTGGATTCGATATTTTACTCAACTATTTATGAATGATAGAACCGTTTTCCATATTATTATTCTTGCCTAACTGGTAACACAATTCTGAAAATAGAGCCTTTCCCTAACTCGCTCTCCACAGTAATTTCTCCCTTGTGTTTTTCTATGATTCCATGCACAATTGAAAGTCCCAAACCTGTGCCTTCCCCAACATCTTTTGTAGTATAAAATGGGTCGAATAGTTTTTGCTTGGTTTCCTCGGTCATGCCTTTTCCATTGTCCGATATTTCTATCTGTACTTGGGCAGAAGCTTCAAGGTGTATGGTACAAACTACAATCTCTCCTTTGTCTTTAATGGCTTGGACAGCATTGGAAATCACATTCATGAAAACCTGATTGATTGGCCCGGCAAAGCATTCAATATCTGGTAAAAACTCAGAATAATCTTTCACTATTTCCACCCTGTCTTGGAGTTTGGTGTTTAGGATTATTAGTGTGGAGTCAAGGTTTTCATGCAGATTTGTTTGTTTTAATTCATTTTCATCTAATCGGGTAAATGTTCGCAAGCTTTTTACGATTGCCTGTGTCCGTTCTGCCCCGTGCAAAATATCATCGACTAAGCCTTTAATGTCATCTTCTATTTCATCAAAATACATTTCCTTTTTCTTCTTATCTATCTCTGCCAATTTTCGATTGATTTCCTCTGCTGGCAAATCACTATTAAGGCTATTATATTCTCTTATTAAGGAAGACAAGTCTTCAATCAAATCTTTCAGCGTATTAGCTCCTGCATATACAAAGTTGATTGGGTTGTTTATTTCGTGTGCCACACCAGCGGTCAATTGCCCTAAAGATGACATCTTCTCTGCTTGGACTAATTGTGATTGTGTTTCTTTCAAGTCTGACAGGATTGTCTCTAATTTCTGATTCGTGTCCTGTTCTTTGTTGAAGGCATCTTCTAGTTTGGCAGAAGTATCCTTGAGGTGTTCATTCACCGCCATTAGTTCCTCGGAGTTTTGCCTAATTTCCTCTTCAGAAGCAGAAAGGTCTTGGTTGACTATTTGAAGTTCCTTTTGCTTATTCTCCAAATCCAGCGTTCTCTCTGCCACTTTCTCTTCCATGCTATGGGAGTAGTCTGCTAGTTTGTTCCGCATCAGAAGCAGCGCATTGCCCAATTCATCCTCTTCACTCAGCTTACTGTAAGAGGCTTGGTAGTTGCCGTCTCCAATCTCTCTTGCAAATTTGGCAGTAGAAGCAAAGTTTTCTGAAAGTTTTACTACTGCTTCCTCCATCTTCCCAATCACATTCCCTGAATGGATTTCTCCTATTGTAGACTTTTTCCCTACACTCAAATCAAGAATATTATTTCTGACATCAATTACAGGCTGGGCAATTTTGCGTTAAATATAGAGGTAAGAGAAGAAAATCACTAAGACAATGGCAATTCCAAATCCGATAACCACTATTTTGAGAAAATCGAGCGATTAAACCATGGTTTGCTCTTTGCTCTCGGCAAGTGCCTTGTTTGCCACGATGAGTTCTTCTAGTTGAGAAAGCAACTGCGTAGTTTGAGGAAGCACCTCCATCTCAATCATTTCCTCGGCATCGAAAATGGCAATGGCATCTTCGTAAGAGGGCGCATCGGGCAGAGTTAACATAATCATCTGTTGCAAACCAATCAAAGATTCAAAACCCATAAATATCGAATCGAGACTCACTTTGTCTTTCTCGCTGAAAGAAACATTGAGTTTGGATTTCAATTCTTCCTTCAATTCAGGATATTTTTCCTCCTGCACTCTTACCAATTCTTCTTTATCTTCTATGCTGTAAGGCAAATACACCCAGTTGGTAATCAGCATTCTGGATTTGGTAAACATCATATCCAACTCATTGAGCTTGTCCGCATAAGGATAAATCTCATCTGTCAGTTCCTTTATATTAGATTGGCTTTCCAATACTGTGTAGGTATTGAAAAGTGCGCTTGCTATTGCAATGGAAATTGCAATTAGGAAACCAAAAACCATTTTTTTAAAACTCATTCTTTTTTTAAGTTAAACTGCTTCATAAAAAATCAGGCAGGAGCGGATTGGCACAAAACCATAAGCCGAACCTTGCAAAAAAATATCTGTTATCGCAAATAACGCTATCATCATAAAAACTCATTATGATGCAGAATAGCACATCGCTCAAACCTAACTAAAAGTAGCTCTTTTTTAAGACTATTTACGAAAAACATGGGTTTATTGTTGTCAGTAATACCTTTATCTAGAGCCAAAGTTTGAATAGATTTGTTTAAGATGTAATTCCTTAAACAACAAAATAAACAACTTTATGAGACGAATAGTACAACTTTCACTTCAGGTTGCATTTTTTACTTTTTTACTCACTAGTGGCTACCAAGGCTTTGCCCAAGATGATGAATTTGATGCAGACATAGAAGAAGGAACTGACAAAAAAACTAGTGATAAAGGAGGCGTAGGCTCTTTTGGTCGTGGACTTTCAAAATTTGGCAACTTCATTAGCATCAATGGTTTTGTAACCAACGAGTTTTTCTTTTTTGAAGAAAAAGG
>JBLIFI010000106.1:0-11705 GCA_047633715.1 Flammeovirgaceae bacterium | reverse complement strand
CCACCTTTGTGAGTGGCGCACCTGTTGGTTCATGAAACTTTAAATGATTATCCGCAAGTTTGCCACAAGAAAAAAATGGCTCACTCGCTGGCGCAGGACTTCTAGTCATGTGCCTAAACAATGCCTTTCTAGGACTCTGTCCGACCTGCTTTTCATAAGCTTGTTTTCTTTGCCAGTTTACCCTAAAAGAGATTGTGAAAAGTTCTCAACCTCTTGTAATATCTTCGGACAGAGTCCTAGAGCTCATAGAGTGGAGCAGCTGATGGTTCGTAAAATAAGAATGACCTCTCTTCAAGAAATGACTTCGAATCAGTTTTCGAGGCTCTTCCACGTACAAATCCACCGTGTTCATGCACTTATTCATTCAGGGCTTTCTTATAAAAAACAAAAACGCCATTTTTCAGTCCTTCAGATAGATTTGGTACGTGAGACACACACTAAAGAAACGCATCTCTTTTTTGCGTGTCTTACGCAAAAAAACATTTTCATAAGAAAGCCCTACTTATTCATTGAGTTAAACGACTTTTTCAAAAATTGCATTTTCACTTTTATTTCAGGTACAAAACAAAATCTAAGTTGTTATGAAAGAAGAAAAAAAACAGTTCAAAACCAGAAAGTATAGAATGCCCCAGAAATTACCAGTTTGAATGGGAATTATATGGAAGTTGGAACAACTCTCATATATTCAGAAGGTTTGGGTGTACGTCAGAATGCAGATTTCTTTCTTTTATGTACTTCGCTCTTCCAGAGCGACCTCAACAAAACCGTTCTGGAAGAACAGTGTACAAGTGTCATTTATTGGAAAGAGTGAATTGTAATTACAAATCTGCATTTAGACGTACACCCGAAGGTTTTAGTATTCTTATTTTATCAATTGTTATATAAGTTGACAAAACTAACTTGGAAATTGGTAAACATTTTCAATACGAATAAATGAAAGTTATAAAAAAAGTTATCTTTGCTCGAATAAGAGTTAAAAAAACGGAATAGATTATCTCAAACTATTCTTGAACTTTAATTTAAGACATACTCAATAATAATCTATCTAATTGAAACAATCATGAAAGAAGAAAAACAAACAACAAAAAAAACATGGAAAGCACCAAAAGTGTCTTATCTAAGCAGTGATGACACAGAAAGCGGAATGACATTTCCTACTACTGAAGGAATGGTAACAATGAGTACAGGAGATTTTGTACCAGCAGCGTCATAGGTATATTTCAATACTTCAATACTTCAATACTTCAAAAAATGGGCAGGTTATAACTTAATAGGGCAGGCTATATAAAAGAAAGAGGAATTTATATCTGAGTACATGACAAAAATCAAATTTGCTCTAATTCCGCCCTCTGAAGAGGACGACAATATATAAGAATGCTATTGCCGTCTGCTTTAGACGGATTTTGAAAATTATCATGTACTGAGAATTTATATAATCATTTTCTTTTGCCTAGAAGTATGATACTAAGCACGCAATTCGAATGCGCTTCTTTGGCTTTCTCATTATATTAGAGCTTGATTGTTATCAATAATCTCGCATTTGCAAGTCTAAAATTCTGAGATAGGGTACTTAAATAGTCAATTAGCTAATTGACTATTTAAGTACCTAAAAAAAATCAGTTCCTTAGAACTTATATGACAATGTTTTGCGATAATTGCGCAAAACAAACAGCTAAGAAATTGATAAGTATTTTCAGTAAGAACGATGGCAAAATAGAAAAAGAGTTATTTCAACAAATGCTCCAAAATTCCACCACTCGCTTCTACCAAGAAGAACGAGTTTGGATTGATGGGCAAATCGGTCTGGCACAAAGGCATCGCTACAATACGCCTGAGTCCAAATACATTTCCCTGCCTTTTTCCTCTAAGCAAAACACTATTGTGGCTGATTGCCGAATAGACAATCGGGAAGAGCTTGCCGAGAAGTTGGCGATTAGTGAAATCCAACTAGCAGAATTGGCAGATGCGCACTTGATTTTGCGAGCTTATGAAAAGTGGGGTGAGAATTGTGTACTCCATTTAATTGGTGATTTTGCTTTTGCGATATGGGATGCGGAGAAAGAAACTATTTTTCTTGCCAAAGACCCTGTAGGCATCAAACGGCTTTACTATTATGATTCGCCTGAGTTCTTTGCTTTTGCAAACTCATTCACTAGCCTTTTGGCTTTGCCACAAATTCCTAAGGAGATTGATACGTTGACTGCTTATCGCTTCTTTGCCAGAGATGGTGTGCATGGAGAGCGAACTTTTGTGGAAGGCGTTCATTCTCTATTGGCAGGACATTCGTTGACAGTCAATAAAGATAAATCTGAATTGAAGCAATACTGGGTTTGGGAAGACCAACTCCAACCGCTAAACCTGAACAGCGAAGCCGAATATGTTGCTGAGGCACAACGGCTGTTTGAGCAATCTGTTCAGGCAAGATTACGCTCCAATAAACCTGTTGCCAGCGAACTGAGCGGAGGCTTGGACTGTTCTGGCATCATCAGCTATGTGGTGGGCAAAATCCAACCAAAAAAAACTTTTCATGTATTTGCCAATGTGGAGAAGACTCCGACTGACCCGAATATTATTAACGAGCGTAATCATATTGACCAAGTGCTGGAGAAATTCCCCCAACTCATTCCGCACTTTATAGATGAAGACTCGCATAAAAATTTGGAAAAGGATATGAAGGAGGCGGATCAAATTTTAGGCTACCCAAATAACACAATGTTGGCAATTTTCGGACTTCCGCAAATGCGAGAAATGTACAAAAATGATATTGGCGTATTATTCTCTGGTTATGGAGGCGACCAATGCGTTTCCTACCGTGGCGACCGAGATTTGCACGAGTTGATTCGGCAGAATGAATGGAGTCAGATTATTAAAGCAGTTCGTAATCCGCAACATCAGACTGCTAAGTACAAAGCAAAAGTGGTTGCCGAACAATTGCTCAAACCGCTATTTCCTGAAACCGCTCGTAAATGGTTGCGGAAGAAAACTGCTCCTAAAATCGTAAAAGGAAGAGGGAGTTTCCTCAATCCAGACTTTTCTGAAAAAGGCAAAATAGCACACGAAAGACATACTGTACCGACTACTTCTATCTCTCAATTGGAGCGAGTGGTGCACATTGGTCAACTCCACACATTCCATAGTTTTCAGGCAATTTCCGACTACCACGGAGCAGAGCATCGCTTCCCAATGCTAGATGTTCGCCTGTTGAATCTGTTCGCTCAAATTCCTGTGCAAATGCGCATCAAAAATGGCACACAACGCTATTTATACCGTAAAGTAATGGAACCTTATACACCAAAACAGGTAACTTGGCGGAAAGATAAGGCAGGAAATATTGCGCCAGGTGTGAAAACAGCTCAAAAAAAACAAAGGAAAGTAACCGCAGAAGAATTTCTCAAATTGTCAGAAAAGTATGATTTGAGTGCAGTTTTCCAGGAAGAAGAGATTGAAAAGTGGAGAAAGGCAGATGCTGGCGCAAGTCAGCCGATGTCTTTTTACCGTTTTATAGATTCAATTAGTGATTAAATAACATGGTGCTTTTGTCCATGAATCACTGTAAACATTTCCGATGATGGCATGAAAATAGATCTCAGCATTCAATTGTATGATATTTCTCTTGATTTATAGGGTTTCTATTGATTTACCCGTAGTAGAATATTAGATTTGTTTGCAATATTTTTTTAGTCAAAATCATTTAAGTGAATAGTTAGCTTTCAGGTATATTACTGTTATGCTGTTTATTTTACTTATGGACAAAAAAGAAATCAATAAGAAAAAACAATGGAAAGCTCCTCAAATAAAAGATTTGGATGGAGCTGATACAGAAAGCGGAGTTTTCATGGTGCCTAATGAGGCTATGTTTACTACAATGAATACTAATTTTACTTTCTATTCTGCTGGAGTCACTTCTTAAAAGAAAGTCATCTAAACCCAAAAGTGTCTGTTTTTCTATAAAAAGAACAGATACTTTTTTATTTGTGTCATATCATGCCCACACTCGAAAATAAAATTCCTGCAAGCTATCATCATTTTCTTTCCGATTTGGTAAAATCAGAAGTGCCAGAAGAGAAAGTGGCAACTTGCAATAATTGCGTAATGACACTTTCACCAAAAAGCACTAACATTGACACTAAATGTTGCGTATATCATGCAGAGCTTCCCAATTATTTATTGGGTGGCCTGTTGCAAGATGGGCGAGAAAGCTTGCAAGAAGGTAAAAAGCGAGCGAAAGAAATAATTGCTTCCAAATTAGGAGTGAGCCCTTACGGAATTAGGAGACCGAGTTGGTACAGGGCGTTTGAGAAAACAACCAAGCAAAATAAGGAACACCAAATGACCCAGTCAGATAAGGAGACTTTACGTTGCCCTTTCTATGACAAAGGAAACTGTACTACTTGGGCATACCGTGAACATTGTTGCTCCACGCATTTTTGTTTTTCTGTGGGCGGAGATACAGGGCAGAAATTCTGGAAGAGTTTGGATAAATATATGGCTCAAACTGAGAAAAAACTTGCTCGCTATATTGCCAAGGAGTTAGGTTGCACACATCCTTTTGTAGATAAATGGCAAGGTGCAAGTGCTTTAAGAGCAGACGATGAAAGCAGGGGAGTTGATGAGGCGAAGTATCAAGGTTTATGGGAAAGCTGGAATGGTACGGAAGAGGAGTTTTACTTGGCAAGCCATGAAAAACTAAAAGAAATTACTCCCCAAAAATACATGGAGATTATGGGAGATAATTGGCAAAACCGAACTGAAGAACTACAAGACCTACTTGCTAATTTCAACAGCTCAATCATTCCCGATTACTTAGTTTGGAATAAGGAAACCAAAATTGAAAAAGCGGACGATAATAAAGTAACACTAACCACTTCTACTGGAAAGTGCGAAATTGGGATGCGCAAGCTTCCGATTCTACAAGCATTTGATGGACAGAAAAGTCTTTTGCAGATGAGCCATTTAGCTTTTAAAGCACAAGCAAGTATTGCCAAAGACATTTCTACGCTTATTGAAATTCAGGTATTGCAATCAGTTTGAAAAATTCCACTCCCCAAAACTTCCTCCGCACTCTCCATTTCGTTTGGCAAGCCAGTCAGAAATGGACTATTGCCAAGCTGATTTTGCTGGTAATCCAAGCTTTGCTTCCACTTGCTTCACTCTATCTGATGAAGTTGGTGGTGGATATCATTACCGAAAGTCTGAAAGAAGAAAGCGAAATCCAGTTTGAAAAAATTGCTTGGCTCATTGCGGGTTTAGGTTTGGCGAATTTGCTTTCTGCTGTGGCAAGCAATTTGGCGCAGTTGGTAAGTGAAGCACAATCTCAATTAGTGACAGATTATATGTCCAACATTGTGCATGAGAAATCTGCTCAGTTGGATTTGGCATATTATGAGAATCCAAAATACCTCAACTCACTCCACCGAGCGCAACAGGAAGCGAAGTTCCGCCCAAATCAGTTACTCAATAGTTTAACTTCGCTATTGCAAAGTGGAATTTCCCTCATTGCCATTGGCGGATTGCTGGTTTACCTGCATTGGGCAACTGCCATCATTCTCATTTTGGCTTCCGTTCCCGCATTGTTGGTAAAGCTGAAGTTTTCTCAAAAAATGTATGTTTGGCAAAAAAACAGAACGCAGAAAGAGCGGGAATCTATGTATTTGAGTCAGTTGTTGACTTTTGCGAATTACGCCAAAGAAGTGAAACTATTCAATTTGGGTTTGCACTTCCAAACCAAGTTCAGCAAAATCCGAAAAGTGCTTTTTGGGGAGCGAATGAAAATTGCCAGACATCGTTTTTGGCTGAGTTTGTTTGCTAAGGCAAGCGAAGTGTTGGCTATTATTGGAGCGTACGGGTTCATTGCCTTCCGAACTTTCAGAGGTTTGCTCACTTTGGGAGATTTGGTGATGTATTACCAAGCTTTCCAAAGAGGTCAGGCTTTGTTACAAACCTCACTTACCAACTTAGCAAGTTTGTATGAGAACAAACTCTTTCTGCAAAATCTGTTTGATTTTCTCGATTTGGAGACTGATTATGAAAAATCAACCCGAACAAATAAGGAGGTTGGTTTTGATAATTTGACTATCCAATTCGAAAATGTGAGTTTCTCCTACACCCCAAACAGCAAAATAGTGTTGGAGAATATCAATTTGGAAGCAAAGCAGAACCAAGTGATTTGTTTGGTAGGAGAAAATGGCGCAGGAAAAACCTCGCTTATCAAATTGCTTACAGGGCTTTACCAACCAAATGAAGGTAAAGTTCTAGTAAATGGAAGAGATTTGAGCGAAATCCGACCCGAAGAATGGCGTTCGCAAGTAAGTGTGATTTTTCAGGATTATATTCAATATAAATTCCCCGCAAAAGAAAATATTGCCATTGGAGACATTTCCAAAGCTATCCAAAATGAGAAAGTGAAAGCCTCGGCAAAACTCACAGGTGCGGATGAAGTGATAGAGAAATTACCAAAAAAATATGACTCCATGCTCGGCAGAATGTTTCAGGAAGGCGAAGAATTGAGCACAGGGCAATGGCAAAAAATAGCCTTGGCAAGAGCATTTTATAGTGATGCGAAAGTAATTGTGCTCGATGAGCCTACTAGTTCAATGGATGCCTTGGCAGAATACCAGTTCTTTCAGCAACTAAAATCTGTAGCGAAAGACAAAATCATTTTCTTAATCAGCCACCGACTTTCCTCTGCCACCATGAGCGATAAAATCTACTTTTTGGAACATGGAGAAATTCTGGAAAGTGGTTCTCATATTGAATTGGTAAAGCAAAATGGGAAATATGCCAAAATGTTCAATAGACAAGCGGAATTGTATCGAAACTAGCGTTGTGCTCTAAAGGCTCACTCTTTTGTCACTTCTTCCAAACTAGAATTGTGAAATCGCTAAAGAAAAGAATTCAGCTTGGAAATTGCTTTTTGTAATCTTTGGAACTATTTTTCCAACTACGTAAGCGAAATAGAGGGTTTTATCGTTCTATTCGCAACTCGGTTTCACTCAATCCAACAAAAAAGAAAGTCTTTAACGCCACATGACGTTACAAAATAAGATATTCATATTTTTCCTCATCATTGCAGGGCTTTCTATCATGAGCTATGCATTTGTGCAGATTGATGCTGTTTCTTTGAAGCAATATCATGCCACTCGCTCAATTACTGCGGAGAATGGACAGCGAATTTATGAAATCGTGTTTTATGCTCGCAGGTATTTTGCCCGAGAAAGTAATAAGACGAGCGATATGCGCTTTCAGGCAGAGAAATTCAACAATGATTTACAACTGCTCAAAAATGGTGGAGAGTATTTATATGGAGACGAAGATGTTACGCTAGAACCTGCACAAGGAAAGTATGCTGAAAAAATTGCCGAAGTGGAGGAAATGTGGGAGCGATTTTATGGCAATATTCGCATTATCGATACCAAAAAACTGATGAAGGAAAACCCGAATGCGGGCGAACTTTTCTCTGACGATGCTGGTCTTCGAGTACCTAACCCCGAAGTGATTGATGCACTCAGCCAAATGGAGAATTCCACCACGGAATTTGATGATTTAAACAAAGAACTACTTTTACTTTATACTGAGGGCCTGAATGATGAGCAAGATAACTTCAAACTTACCTTACTTTTCTTGGGGATTTTGAACTTGATTGTAGTGGTAGTTGGCTACATTATTATTGTTCGTAATACGGTTACGCCACTCAAGCAGATTGCCAATGTGGCAGATTTGGTTTCTGAAGGACATTTGGTGAAAAGCACGAACCGGCCATCGAATGATGAAATCGGAATTCTGACACACAGCATCAATTCTCTAGTAGATAGTCTGGAGGAGATTTCCAGTTTCGCCACCAATATTGGGAAGGGGAATTTCTCTATGGATTTCAAAGTGCGAAGCAATAAAGATAAACTCGGCTTGGCATTGCTCGCCATGCGGAACAATCTCAAAAAGATTTCCGAAGAAGACAAAAAGCGTAATTGGGCAAACGAAGGAATGGCTCAATTTGGAGAGCTTCTCCGAAAAAGCAATGAGGAGATTGACGAGTTGGCTTATCAAGTGATTTCCAACATCGTAAAATACCTGAAAGCAAATCAGGGTGGAATTTTCCTACTCCAAGGCGGGCACCACCATGAAAGATATTTGGAATTGACTGCGGCTTATGCTTACAGTAAAAAGAAATATGTCAAAAAAAGAGTGGAAATTGGGCAAGGCTTACTTGGGCAATGTGTGTTGGAAGAAGCCACAATCCATCTCCGAGAAATTCCGCAAGGCTACATTGATATTACTTCTGGATTGGGTGAATCCACTCCAACTTCATTGTTGATTGTTCCCTTAAAAGTGAATGATAATGTGTATGGAGTGTTGGAAATTGCTTCTTTCAATAAGTTCAAAGCCAACGAAATAGAGTTTGTAGAAAGGCTTTCGGAAACGGTAGCTTCTACTTTGGCAAACGTTCAATCTACGCAAACCACAAAATCCTTACTGGAAGATTCTCAACTTTATGCCGAGCAATTGAGAGCGCAGGAAGAGGAAATGAGACAGAATATGGAAGAATTGGCTGCCACACAAGAGGAAATGGGCAGAGTGCAGGTGGAAATGAAAAATAATGAATACAACTTGAATGCGCTCATCAACAATACCAAAGATATGATTTGGGCAATTGATGACAAATATCATATTATGGTATTCAACAAAGCTTTTGCTGAGTACCAAGACAAAAAAGGAATTACCGTTAAAAAGGGAATGAGTATTTTCGATACTTTAGACGAATCTGAAACCAACTTCTGGAAGAAAAACTATGACCGTGGTTTGGGCGGAGAACAATTCCTTTTGGTAGAAAACTTCAAAACCTTTACCTACGAAGACGAATACCAAGCAATATCCTTCAACCCAATCATTTCTCCAACAGATGATGTAGAAGGACTTTCCGTGTTCATCAAAGACGTAACCGCCATGAATCCAATCCGCCTCGATGAAAGCATTGAGACTGGCGAAGTGAAGGTTTAGTTTTGTTGATTTGGTAATGAGTTGATTTGATGATGCGATAATGAAAAAAAGTATTTGTGTAGATTCGACTTTAGTCGAATTATAAGTCCCACTTTCTCGTATGAAAAAAACACTTCTCATTCTTATAGGGATATTTTCTTTGATGGATTTCACAAATTGTCAATCTCTTGAAGCCTCAAAATGTGATGTGATCTACGATTGCCCAGAGGTATTGCCTCATTACCAAGATGATAGAGGCTTGATGAGATTTTTCAGTAATGAGTTTGTCTCTACGATTAGTAATTGCATGAAAAGAGACCATTCTATGATTACCAGATTCTACTTGACTTTAACAATTAACAAAAAAGGCAAGATAGAAGAGGTGGATTTCAAAAAAATGGAAGCCTCCGAGGAAAGTAGGAAGGAAATTGTTTCCAAATTGGAAGAGATGAAATGGGAGCCTGGAATAGTTAATGGAAAGCCTGTTTGTAGCAAATTTAATTGGGTTATGGGCTGTATCAAATGGGGTTGAGAAAAGACAATTGTTTAACTAGACAAAAATAAATCAAGAAATGAAAAAAATCTGCTTTGCCGCACAAAACCCGAACAAACTCAAAGAAGTGCAATAAATGTTGGGTTCAGAATTTGAATTGGTCAGTCTTGACATGATTGGCTATACCGAAGAAATTCCAGAGACTCAGCCTACTATTGAAGGTAATTCACTCCAAAAGGTACAATATGTTTGGGATAACTACAAAATCAATTGCTTTGCCGATGACACAGATTTGGAAGTGGAAGCTTTGAATAATGAACCAGGCGTTTATTCCGCTCGCTATGCTGGAGAACCTAAAAGCGATAAAAAAAATGGCTTTGGTACTAGAAAAACTTGCCGATAAAAACAATCGCAAAGCTAGATTCAAAAAAGTATTGAATCGAATATGGCTTTGGCGAGCAGATTCAAAATCTCCGAGAATACCGTCTCAAAGTGGAAAAATAGGAGCTTTACCCAAGATGCTTCTTGCACGCCTTCAGCCATCAAATATGCATTGTCAGATTTGGGATGGCATTAACAATCAGTCTTCGGAAATCGACTTGGATATCCCTTGACGATATATAGGAGGCGCTCATGGTCACAAATTCAAAAATAACATCCTAAATTTATAAGATGATTTAATCAACCCTAGCCCCACAACCTCAGCAGTTCCCGCTTTAGAATTAAATCAGGCTTAATCTTTATATTTCTAGGATTTTGCGCTCTAATTTTGACGTTCTAGCGTGATTGGAATCGGTGTGCCGACCCAGACTGACTTCGCACACGGATTGACACGGAAAACATAAAAAAAACATTTTTTTTCGTATTGAAAATCTAAAGCGGGAACTGCTGCCACAACCTTGTGAAACATGACAAGTACTTACTAAACAGATGCTTGCAATGCAATGGGCAAGATGTTGCCATACATTGCCATTTCAAGAGGGTTGATTTTCTAAAACCGATAGTCTTCATAGTCTGTTGTAAATTCCTCTTGCCCAAAGGTAGGATTGATTTTGACATCTGTATATTCATAGCGCTCATAAAGCCCCTGATCATCATAGACCTCCATGAGCATGGGAATCATTCGTGTTTTATCAATCAAAAGCACCATTTTTGGAGAATAATCATTTGGAAGCTTTACTAATTTACCGAATAAATTATCATCATAGCTTTTCAGTTGCGAGTTATTTTCTAAAATCATGTATTCGCTCAACTTCTTTTTAATAGCCCAAGAACTTACTGTTTCTTGTTGCTCAAACTTTATAGTTTGCTGTGTGAAATGGAGATTATTGAAGCTTAATTTCCAACAATCTTTACCATTCCATACTTCAGAATCCAAACTAGACATGTCAGTTATTTCACTTGCATATTTATTAAATAAAAACTCCAGTATGGAGACTACATGCGCATAACCAGCATCTAATAAGGTGTGATGTTGCTTTTTACGCATAATACTGCCGTAGGGGTCTAGGTTTAAGTTTACCCAAGGAAAACCGTTGGGGTTAATTGTGGCAAGTCCTTTATTCGTACCTTCCAGATACAGTACTTCCAAGCCTTTTTTAGGAGCTAATTGTTTTGTGTACACTTTATAAGGCTTGCATTCGATTTTAGCAAAGCTTTTTTGCTCCTCCATTTTCCCCTCAATCCGCTCTTGCTTCGTCATATAATAGCTCATACTACGAATTTGCTTCGTTTGCTTAAACATTTTTTCGGCAATATCTAGGGCGGTAGGGCTGGTATCCATGCGGTTTGAAGCTAGCAACAAGGGCAAAATTATTAATAATGACAAACGAACTATTGATTTCATATCAGGTTTTAATTCTATTTGGTCTAACTGGGTAAACAGGTAAGTGTTTTCTCTGTGAGAAGTAGTATTCCACAAGTTGTTGCATCCGCTACGAGCTTACTTGCCAAAATTCATTTCAACTTTCAATAAACTCACGATATTTCTGTACTTGTGGTAGAATCGAGCGGACGCTCGAATGATGAAAAGGTCGTAGGAAAAAAACCACGACCAGTTGGTGTTACATAGCGTTATTTATTAGGCCATTTTAATTTACAAATACATCTAAACTAGGCTGTACAAAAGAATAAAAAAAGTTCCCCGTATTTTTGTGTTACTACAACACCAAAAAAACGAGGAATATGTCACAAAGACAAGCTAAAGATAGTGCAAAAAAGTGGAAAGCCAAAGCTGTAG